>JBBITV010000062.1:0-12847 GCA_037440585.1 Chloroflexota bacterium | reverse complement strand
GGCGGATGCCATGCTGTTCGTCCAAAAGTATTTCCTGGAAACTACGCAGAAATCACTCGCAGGAGGAATAGGCAATATGCCGGATGAGAATGTCGTGGCACAGAGCCTGGAGGTATGGGAGAAGTTCACCAAAGGCTACACGGAGATGTGGCTGAATGCCTTCGGCAAGACAATGGAACAGTCGTTGGCGCTGAAGTCCCAGATTGACCAGGCGGTAAATCAGGCAATGGGGGTGTGGGGGCTGCCTAGCAAGTCCGAGCAGGAACGCACCTTACACGCCGTCGAGAATTTGCAAGCCCTGGTGGCTGAACTGGCCGCCAAGCTCGAAAAATTGGAAAAAGCCGTTCAGAGCCCGGTCGCCGAAGCACCAGCGAAGCCGGCTCGCGCCTCAGCCGAGGCGAAACCAAACCAGGAGGGTTAATCCATGGCCGAAGATTGGTTCCAGAAGAACCTACAGATGTGGGAGCAGTTCACCAGCCAGTACACCGACATGATGTTCAAGACCGTTGAGCGCACCATGCAGCAGTCGCAGGCGTTCCGCGGCCAGATTGACAAGGCCGTAGAAGCCGCCGTCGCTGCCCAGACACAGGCCACGCTGCAGACGCTCCAGGCATTGCAGCGGCAGGTTGAGGCGCTCTCGGTCAAGATCGATGAGCTGATCAAGTCGACAGAGCAGAAGTAGGAAACGTGAAGTAAGCCTTCACCATCTGGACTGATGCGGCAGGTTGAGCTTCAGCGCATCAGACCTCACCCCCTACGGCCCCGCGCCTGTGCCCGCCATTGGCGAGCCATCCGCGGGGCCGTGAGCGTATTGGGTAAGGTAGATTCATGCAGACAGTTTCACTAAAGCTCGAAGTACCTCTAATAAGGGGGTTTTGGGAGCGTTGGCGTGCGGTGGCGGCTGTTGAGGCCCAGGAGCAGCAGGGCTGCCACTGTTGCCCTGCGCTGGCAGCAACTGAATGCCATTACTACTGGGATTTTTCAAAAGGTTGATTTAATGCCCCCCGGGAGACTCGAACTCCCACGCCCTTGCGGGCACAGGCCCTCAACCTGCCGTGTATACCAATTCCACCAGGGGGGCGGACGTGACAAGGTGAGGGGGTGACAAGGTGACAAGGTGACCGCTTCTCATCCGGTCACCTTGTCACCTTGTCACCTTGTCACCCTGTCAGCAGTTGGCTGGGGGACGAGGATTCGAACCTCGGCTTACTGATCCAGAGTCAGCTGTCCTACCGCTAGACGATCCCCCACCGGCGAGTGTATTTTAGCACAGGACCCCCAAAATGACAAATGTCCAATGCCCAAATCCCAATGGCCAAGCCCTTTGAGATTTGGTCATTGATTCTTGGTCTGTTGTTCTGCCTGTATCTCGCGCAAGAGTTCGCGTATTTCGCCGAGGCGCTGCTCGCGCTGCTCCCGCTCCCGGCGCTCACGGAACCGTTGCACCCGCTCAAACACCTCATCCTGGACCCGGCGTGGCTGCGGCACCCAGTCAAACGTAAACGCCCCTGCTTCACCGGCCGTCTCGACGATGACGTTCCCGAAATCCAGGAGCTGGGCCACCGGGTTGGGCTTGGTGTACCGCACGTCCTGGATCACCCCGAAATTGGCCTCTCGCCGCTCCTCCTTCTGCAAAGGGGTCTTTTCGATGTCGATAACGCGGTTCTCGGTCAAAACGTACAGGTCGTTCCACCAGTCTATGTACTGCCAGACTGCCCAGAACAGAATCGGCAGGATGAGCACGAAATACGCGATCCAGAGCCAGAAGACCGGGACCCCCAGCGCTAAGAGCGGTGGCGTCACCACGATCCGCACAATCAGCCCCAGTAACCAGAGCAACAGCGACAGCACTGGCCCGCTCTCATTGATCAGCAGGATGAGCCAATGCTTGCGATAGATGATTGGACTGCGACCCAGGGTGGAAGCGGGGACGATGAACAGTGCGATGAAGGTCTCCCACAGCACCTGGTATCCAGGCTTTTCAGGAGGTGGCATGGACTGCCCGGCCGAGGCGGGCGGCGGCGTATAGTCCAAACCACCGCCACGCGTATCGTGCTGCGCGGCGGCTACGATCTGGAAAATCGCCGTCTGCGTCTGTCGCGGCTGTCCGATGGATTTGAAAAGGATGCCGCCCGCCGCTCCAGCCGTCTCGATGACGAGATCCCCGAAGTCAAGCAAGTTGTGAATCAGGGTCGGCTTACTGATGGTTACGTCCTGGATGCGGTCCAGGCGCGCCTCGAAGCGTTCCTCCCGAATGAAATAAATGCGATCGATCAACATCACCCGGTGATCGGTTACGATATAGTGGTCATTCTCCCAATCGAGAAAGCGCCACACCAGCCAAAGGATCGCGGGCGTGGAGAGCACCAGCACGAGGAGAATCGTATCTATATCGTTCAGACCGAGGGCGATGCTGAGGAATAAAGAGACGACCAGACTCACTAGCAGAAACAACATAGGCCAGATCAGCCGGGTCAGCAGGATGTACCAATGCTGTCGCTTGAAGATCAGGACTTCTTCGTCGGGGGCTTGCCAGCGAAAGCGCGCGGGTCGTAGCATAGTTTATAGATTTGCTTTGAGCTGCTCAGCCGCATGCCGGGTCATCCCCGGCACTGCTGCCAGATCGTCGACCGAAGCTTCACGGATAGCATCCAGTGAGCCGAACTTTTTGAGGAGCGCCTGGCGGCGGCGCGGGCCAATGCCTGGAATGGCGTCGAGTTGCGAAGCCAGACCGGTCTTCTCGCGTACCGTGCGATGATAGCCCACGGCGAAACGATGTGCCTCGTCGCGGATGCGTTGCACCAGGAACAGGGCCTGGGAATCTCGCGGCAGCAGGATCGACTCAGACTGGCCCGGCACGAAAATCTCTTCCTGTCGCTTGGCCAGGGAGACAACCGGGACAGCGTCCAGTCCCAGCTCCTCCATCACCTCCAGAGTGGCGTTGAGTTGTCCCTTACCCCCGTCGATGATGACCAGGTCAGGCAATAAGGTAAATGGATCGACCTGCCCGCCGGAAATTTGCGGACGTGCAGCCCGCAGCCTGTCTGGAGCATCTAGAATCTGCTGCGCGTCCGTAAGTTTGGGTGTGGCTGGCTCGGATTGGGGCTCCAGGGCTTGGCGGAAGCGACGGCGTTAGACTTCCTGGAGCTTGGCAAAGTCGTTGGCACCTTCGACCGAGCGGATCTTAAAACGGCGATAGTCGCTCTTGCGCGGCGCGCCCTTGACGAAGACCACCATGCTGCCGACGGCACTCGTACCCTGAATGTTGGAGATGTCGTAACACTCGATACGCGTCGGTGCCTGCTCCAGATTGAGCGCCGCCTGAAGCTCGGTCAACGCAGCGACCTGCTTATTCTGGTCGGCCTGCCACTGGGCGTGCAGCGTCGCCAGGGTTTGAGCGGCGTTCTCGGCGGCCATCTGAACCAGGTCCTGCTCAGTGCCTGGGCGAGGAAGGTGAAGCTGGACCTTTTCGCCACCGCGTTTGCTGCGCAGCCAGGCGGCGATGATCTGGGCTTCTTCGATGTCGGTCTGGAGCAGAATTTCCGGCGGGACGTAAGGCGCGCCGTCGTAGAACTGCTTGACGAATTGGGTCATCACTTCCTGCGTGTTCTCGCCCTCGGCCCCTTCCAGGACGAAGTATTCACGACCAATGAGCTTGCCCTGCCGGATGAAGAACACCTGCACGCAGGCGCTGCCGTCTTCACGGGCCATGGCGATGACATCCTGGTCGGTCAGCTCGGGTGAGATTACTCTCTGCCGCTCGACGACGCGTTGAATCGCCTGGAGCTGATCGCGGACCCGGGCGGCGCGCTCGAATTCCAGGTTCTCCGCCGCGGCTGCCATTTTCGACCGCAGGTCAGCGATGACTTCTTCGGTCTTGCCTTCCAGGAAGCGGCATAGCTGGTCGATCATGACCCGGTACTCGGCTTTCGAGGCAGCGCCAATACACGGCGCAATGCACAGACCGATATCGTAATACAGACAGGCGCGCCTGTCATGGCCGGTGATAACCCGGTCACAGGTCAGGTAAGGGAAAACCTTGCGCAGGGTGTGGAGCGTATCATGAACAGCCCAGACGTGGGTGTACGGCCCGAAGTAGCGAGCACCATCCTGTTGCATGCGCCGGGTGACAAACACTTTCGGAAAATCGTCCTGCCAGGTGACCTTGATGTACGGGTAGCTTTTATCGTCCTTAAGGCGGATGTTGTAGCGCGGCCGGTGGCGCTTGATCAGAGTCATCTCCTGGAGCAGCGCCTCCAACTCCGACCGGGTGACGATGAAATCGACATCGGCCACCTGGCTGGCCAAACGGTACGTCTTGGGCGAATCTACGGACGCGTGGAAGTAGGAGCGCACGCGGCTGCGCAGATTAACGGCCTTGCCAACGTAGATGATTTTGCCCGAGGCATCTTTCAACAAGTAGACGCCGGGTTTGGTAGGCAAATTGTCAAGCTTATCTTTCAATTCTGGGCGATCCATGAGGAGAATTCTAGCACATGCATTATGGAAATGCAAGATAGTCACGTTGACACCCCATGCGAATTGTGTTATACTTGCCACCAACTTCTGAATCACCACGAGGCTTGATCTGTGAGCACGCGGCTCAATACCCTGATCCTGAAGCGGCTCCCCAAGCGCAGCGCCAAGAAGGCGCCGCTTGGGTCTGGGTAGTCCTGCCCGGTCACAGTCCACTCGTTTCACAGAGTTCTCCGGCTGGCTCACCAGACCAACGATCTGGAGAGCCAGTTTTATTATGCGCGCAGCGTGGCACGCCCTGGTTCTCCGAGAGGCCGGGGCGTTATCATTTAAATGTTGCAGGTTGCAGGTTGCAGGTTGCAAGTTGCAAGTTGAAGGTTGTGCCCTTCGTAACCTTCAACTTTCAACCTTCAACTTGCAACTGAGGGAAGAGAAGAACATGCCTTTAGATAACTACAACATCATCGAGTCAACTCTACGCGAGGGAGAGCAGTTCGTCGGTGCACATTTTACGACGGAGCAGAAGATTCGCATTGCCGAGGCGCTGGACGACTTTGGAGTCGAGTATATCGAGCTGACCAGCCCGCTGGCGTCGCCCAAGAGCTACGAGGACTGTAAGACGATTGCCAACCTGGGATTGAAGTGTAAGGTTCTGACCCACATCCGCTGCCACAAGGAGGATGCCAAGCGGGCGCTCGACACTGACATTGACGGCATCGACACAGTCATTGGCACCTCGTCAATGCTGCGCACCTTCAGTCACGGCAAGAATATCGACCAGATTATCGACCTGGCCCATGACGTGCTGTCGTTCATTCGCGCGCAGGCGCCACATGTTGAGTTGCGTTTCAGCACCGAGGATTCGATGCGCAGTGAAGAAGCCGACTTGTTCCGGGTGTATCTGGCGGTGGACCGCTTTGGCCTGGTCGACCGGGTGGGGATCGCGGACACGGTCGGCGTTGCCTCACCGATGCGTATTTACCAGCTTGTCAGCACCCTGCGCCGCCTGGTCAAGTGCGATATCGAGTTTCACGGCCACAACGACTCCGGCTGTGCCATCGCTAATGCTTATGCCGCATTGGAAGCTGGCGCGACCCACGTAGACACCAGTGTGCTGGGCATCGGCGAGCGGAATGGGATCACGCCCCTGGGTGGGCTCATCGCGCGAATGTACGCCACGAACCGGGAACTGACCCGGCGCAAGTATCGTCTGGAACGGCTGCACGAGCTTGACACAATGGTAGCCGAGATTGTTGGCGTCGAGGTGCCGTTCAACAACTACATCACCGGACTGGCCGCCTTCACCCACAAGGCAGGCATCCACGCCAAGGCGTTGCTTAATAACCCCGAAACCTATGAGATCTTGAATCCCCAGGACTTCGGCCTGACCCGCTATATCAGTGTGGCGCACCGCCTCACCGGTTGGAACGCCGTCAAGAACCGGGCCGACCAGCTCGGCCTATCCCTGACTGACGACCAGGTCAAAACCGTCACTATACACATCAAAGCCCTGGCGGATGAAAAGCGGATCACGCTCGAAGACGTGGACGATATGCTCCGCCGCTGGGCCGATGGATCAATGACCAATGACCAAATCCCAAATCCCAATGACCAAATCCCAATAATCCAATCACAATAACCAACTTGGGATTTGGGATTTAGGTTTTGGTCATTTGTCGGTGGGATTTGGCGGAGAGGAATGGAGCCGTGAGCAAGTCACCGCCCTACGACATCCGAGAGCGTACGTTTGAGTTTGGCGTGCGGATCATTAAGCTAGTCGATGCGATACCTCGCACAGTGGCGGGAATCGAGCTGGGGCGGCAACTTGTGCGCTCCGGTACATCCATTGGCGCGAATGTCGAAGAGGCAGACGCATCTTCTACGAAGAAGGAGTTTGCTTACAAGGATGGGATCGCCCGCAAAGAAGCGCGTGAGACGCGCTACTGGCTTCGGCTTATACAAGCGGCTGGGCTACTGGACAGGCCCGAGATTCCTGATCTCATCGACGAGGCTGATCAGCTCGTCCGTATTCTCAGCACGATTATCAAAAATGCGGAACGTGAGATCCGAGAGGAAGCAGGCCTCTATGAAATGACTAATGACTAGTGACCAGATCCCAAATTGGTCACTGGCCATTGATAGGTGGCAGGAATGAACGAACCTCAAGAAGAACAATCCAAGTTGGGATTTGGTCATTGGGATTTGGGATTTGGGGATATGCCGGCAGACGAATTCCGACAGGCCGGCTACCAGATAGTCGACTGGATCGCGGACTATCTGGCGCACCCGGAACGGTATCCCGTTCTTGCTCAGGTCGAGCCAGGCGACATCCAAGGGCGGCTTCCACTGCACCCGCCTGATAAGCCGGAGCTGATGGCGCCCATTCTGGCTGATATTGAGCGGCTCATTGTGCCCGGCATCACGCACTGGAACCACCCGGCGTTCTTCGCCTACTTTTCCATCACCGGCTCGGGGCCGGGCATCCTGGGTGAGCTGTTAACGGCTGCGCTCAACGTCAATGCCATGCTATGGCGAACTTCGCCAGCCGCGACCGAACTCGAAGAAGTCGTCCTGGGCTGGTTGCGCGAGATGCTCGGCCTGCCACCGTCGTTCGAAGGCGTCGTCTACGACACGGCCTCGGTATCGAGTATGCATGCCATCGCTGCTGCGCGTGAGGCGGCTGGCATCCGCGTCCGCGAGGAGGGGCTGGCTGGCCGGCCGGACGTGCCACGCTTACGCTTGTATGCCTCAGAACAGGCCCATTCGTCCATCGACAAGAGCGCGATCACTCTGGGCATCGGCCAGGCTGGCATCCGCAAGATCCCCACCGACGCCGAATTCCGCATGGACCCGGCGGCACTGGCCCGCGCCATCGAGGAGGACCTGGCTGCCGGTTGGAAGCCTTTCTGCGTCGTCGCCACAGTCGGCACAACTTCGACCACGAGCATCGACCCGGTAGCCGCCATTGCAGAAGTGTGCGAAAAGTATAACCTCTGGCTCCACGTCGATGCGGCCTACGGCGGCGCAGCGGCGATCTTACCGGAAATGCGCCACGTGCTCGATGGCTGCGATCGGGCCGATTCCTTTGTGGTCAACCCGCACAAGTGGCTCTTTACCCCGATTGATTTCAGCGCCTTTTATTGCCGCCGGATGGATGTGGTCCGTCGCGCCTTTAGTCTGGTGCCCGAGTATTTGCGCACCGCGGAAGGCGAGATGGTGCGCAACCTGATGGACACCGGCATCCAGCTTGGCCGTCGCTTCCGGGCGCTCAAGCTGTGGTTCGTGATTCGGTATTTCGGGCGCGAGGGGCTGGCGGCGCGCATCCGCGAGCACATCCGCCTCGCCCAGGAGTTCGCCCGCTGGATAGACGAGGACCCGAATTTCGAGCGGATGGCGCCGGTGCCGTTTAGTACGGTGTGTTTTCGGGCTAACCCGCAGCCCCGGCCTCTCTCCCCAGAGGCCCTCAACTCCCAGCCCCCTCTACCAGAGGCCCTCACCCCCACCCCCTCTTCCTCTGGGAGAGGGGAGCCAGCAGTGGGAGTTGAGGAAGAGCTGGACCGGCTGAATGAGACGCTGATGCACGCGGTCAATGCGACCGGGGAGGTGTTTCTCTCACACACCAAACTGAATGGCAAGCTGGTGTTGCGGCTGGCGATTGGGAACATCCGGACGACGGAGCGGCACGTGGCACGAGCGTGGGAATTGCTAAAGGAACATGCAGCGCGACTCCGTCAGGAACAACATATTCTGGCCGGTGTTGAGTAAGTCATGGCCGAATACGACAAGCTTCTGATACGAATTCTGCGGGGCACGTCTGAAATGTGATCCTGAAATACGGATTGGGAGGCGAGGACGATGGACAAGTTTGAAAGTAAGTATGAGGTCATTATCTACTGGAGTCAGGAAGATAAGGCGTTTATTGCTGAGGTTCCGGAATTGCCTGGTTGCGCGGCAGATGGTGCAACATATCGAGAAGCAATTGCCAGTGTGGAGGTGGTTATTCAGGAGTGGATTGAGACAGCTAAAGAACTGGGTCGTCCGATTCCTGAACCCAGGGGGCGCCTGGTATTTGCGTAGCTGACATTATGGGACACACTTTTGCCGAAAAAGCACTCGCCCGGGCGGCTGGCCTGCCAGAGGTCGTCGCAGGGCAAATCGTGGATGCTAAGCCGGATGTGGCGCTCAGCCACGATAACACGGCTGCTATCGCCAAGACGTTCTATAGCCTGGGTGTCACCCACGTCAAGCACCCGGAGCGGCTGGCGATCACCCTCGACCACGCCGTGCCGGCCCCGACAACCCAACACGCTCAGAACCATGCCGACGTGCGGCGCTTTGTCCAGGAGCAGGGGATTACGCACTTCTTCGAGATCGGGCGCGGCATCTGCCACCAGGTGTTGAGCGAAGAGGCGTTAGTGCTCCCCGGCCAGCTCATCCTCGGCGCCGATAGCCACACAACCCACTTCGGGTGGCTGGGCGCGTTCGGTGCCGGTGTGGGGCGGAGCGAGATGGCGGCCATCTGGGCGACGGGTGAGCTCTGGCTGCGCGTGCCGGAAAGCTTGAAGATCACCGTGGATGGTGAGCTCCCGCCGGGTGTGACCTCCAAGGATCTGTGCCTTAAGATTATCGGCGACCTGGGCGCCGATGGCGGTTTGTACTGCTCGGTGGAGTTCCATGGCCCGGCGATTGGGGCCATGAGCGTCGAGAGCCGGATGGTCATCCCCAATATGATGGCCGAGTTTGGCGCGAAGAACGCCTACCTGCCACCCGACGCGAAAGTCTTTGATTGGCTGGCCCGCCGCCTGGCGCGCCGCCGAGGCCAAATGACAAATGACAAATCCCAAATCCCAAATCCCAATGACCAGTTTTGGGATTTGAGATTTGGTCATTGGGATTTGGTCATTGGTCATTCGGCATTGTATCCCGACTCCGATGCTGTCTACGCCGCCGAGTATCGCTTCGATGCCAGCAAGCTGGAGCCGCTGATCGCCTGCCCGCACAGCGTGGACAACGTGCGGCCTCTGTCCGAGGTTCGCGGCACGCGGGTGCAGCAGGCGTTCCTGGGAACGTGCACGAACGGCCGGATTGAGGACCTGGCGGCAGCAGCCGAAGTGTTGCGCGGACGGCGCGTGGCGTCCGGCACGCGGCTCCTGGTGATCCCGGCGTCCAGCGAGGTCTATCTGGATGCGCTGCGCCGAGGGTACATTCAGACGTTCCTGGAGGCCGGGGCGGTGATCGGCACGCCGGGTTGCGGGCCGTGCATGGGCAACCACATGGGCATCCCCGCCCCAGGCGAGACGACCATCAGCACTGCCAATCGCAACTTCCGCGGGCGTATGGGCACGCCTGACTCAGAAATCTACCTGGCGAGCCCGGCGGTGGTGGCGGCGTCGGCGGTGAAGGGGGAGATTGCGGGGCCGGGGGATCTATGAGGAACTCTGAGAGCTTGTCCAAAAAGGTTCGTAGTGGGCGCTTGAGCGCCTAAATAGCGCATTGATGAAGATTGAAGAATTAATGCCGCTACCGGCTTCGTTCGTAGTGCGCGCTTCAGTGCGTCATTCAGGCGCTCAAGCGCCTACTACGAACTCATTGAGCGCCTGTGCAGTTGCGGCATTAATTTCTCAAAGTTCATAAGTGCGCACTACGAACACTAAATATAGACTTCTCAGACAAGCTCTGAGGAACTCAGGGGTACACGGAGGGTAAGCTCGCAGCTGCCGTCTGCACGGGGGGTGGATCGTCGGGTTGCCCGACCTACGGCATAGGGAGGACATCTGTGCGCGTCGGGATCATTGGGACGAGTTGGTGGGGAGAGAGTGCGCACCTGCCGGGCATGTTGGCGGAGCCACGGGCGGATGTCGTGGCACTGTGCGGGCGAAATGCGGTGCGGCTCAACACATTGGCTGATGCGTATGGCGTGCCCTTACGCTATACCAACTACCGTGAGATGCTGAGCCAGGCCCGGCTCGATGTAGTCGTGATCTCGACGCCGAATGTCGCGCACCACCCGATGACGCTGGCGGCGCTGGATGCGGGCACGCACGTCATCTGCGAAAAGCCGCTGGCGATGAATGTGGCCCAGGCGCAAGAAATGCTGGATCGGGCCGAGGCGGCTGGCCGGCGGCACATGACTTTCTTCACCTGGCGGGCGCTACCCTCAGTAACCTGGATGCACCAACTGATCGCCCAGGGCTACGTCGGCACGCCGTATTTCGTGAACGCGGCCTATTTCAGCCCTCTTGGCGCCGACCCGAACAAGCCGGCCGTGTGGCGGTTGCTCAAAGCCCAAGCGGGCTCTGGCGCCCTGGGTGACATCGGCGCCCACATGATCGACATGATCCGCTGGTGCCTGGGCGAGTTCCGCCAGGTGGCCGGCTTGTTGTCAATCCGTGTGCCCCGCCGTCCAGCGATCCAGGCCGAGTGGTCCGACCTGTTCACGGGAACGGACCCGGTGCCACAAAGTCCGTCGCGAACCATGATGAACGTGGATGCCGATGACGTGTGCGCCTTCATGGGGGAACTCGAGAACGGGACGCAGGTAAGCTGCCAGGTTAGTTTCCTGGCCCATGGGCGGGACAACTTCCAGCGTGTCGAGATCTACGGCAGCGAGGGAGCGCTGGTGCACGAGCTGAGCGATGCTGCTCCGCTGACCGGCCGTCTACTTGGCGCGCGGCGCGGAGAGAGGCAGTTCCGCCCGATCCCGCTGCCGCCGGAATTGACTACCGGCATGGACGACGCGAAGTCGGCGATGGTGGCAAAGTATCGGCGCCTGGTCGGCCCGTTTTTCGACGCCATCGAGCACGGCGGGGAGTTCGCACCGAGTTTTGTGGATGGGGTGCGGGTGCAAAAGGTGATTGATGCTGTGATCCGGTCGGCGGAGACGACCGCTGAGCGCTGACGGCTGACCGATAGAGTCTATGGCGAGGATTTCGGTTTCGATCTCATGGGGCGTTGAGTTTGCTGAATTTGTGTTTTTGGGGTAAAGTAGAACCAAAATCGGTTTCAACATGATACTCACCGGCAAAGTCTGGAAATACGGCGATAACGTCAACACGGACGTCATTTTCCCTGGCAAGTACACCTACACGGTGAGCGATCCAAAGGAAATGGCCCAACATGCCCTGGAGGACTTGGACCCTGATTTCGTGAAGGGTGTGCAGCAGGGTGACATCATCGTCGCGGGGCGGAACTGGGGCTGCGGCAGCTCACGCGAGCAGGCGGCCATCGGAGTGCGCCAGGCAGGGGTGACGGCTGTTATCGCCAAGTCGTTCGCGCGCATATATTTCCGGAACGCGGTCAACAACGGGCTGTTGCCGGTCGTCTGTCCGGCGGCGGTTGAGGCGATTAAGCCAGGGGAGATGGTTGAAATCGACCTGGACCAGTATGTTGTCCGCTGTCTGGCCGGCGAATTCACCTTCCCCCCACTTTCGCCGTCGCTGTTCGCGATTATCGAGGCAGGCGGGTTGATTCCAATGCTGCAGAAGAAGTTAGCTGGGGTATGACAACGAGACGCCAAAATGAACGCAAGTTCCCAAACTGGGTTGATTTACCAAATGGCGGACGCCGCTATTGGCTGGATGTAGCTGGTCGACTTGGCTGGCGAGCACGCTATGTGAAAGAAGTCGATGCGAACGAACAGACTATTTCGTTTCGGCAGGAGATTTATGACGACCAGGGCAATCTGGTTGAGATCCACGAGAAGTATCCGGTAGATACCGGCCATCGGGAAGTTTGAGGGAAGTTGAGGGAAGATGAGGGAAGATAATGTATATTTCCAAAGAAGTAGTGCGAGATCAGCTGCTACGCTACTTGAATCGAGAGATTGGTCTGGCAGAACTCGTAGACTGGGCTGAAAATGCAATAGCTGAGGGTGAGTTTGACGAGGGCGATCTGGAAATTCTCCGCGATATTGTTGCCCGCCTGGGCCTGGCTGACATTCAGAACTTCGGCCTGACCTGGGATGACTGTTACGAATTCATTGAGAGGCTTGGTTACCAGCCTCACGTGACTGTAACACCAGCCGGAGCATAACGATCGTGCGAATTTGCGTCATCCCCGCCGATGGTATCGGCCAGGAGGTGATTCCGGCTGCGGTCGAGGTGCTACGGGCCCTGAACCTCGGGCTGGAGTTCGTCTGGGCTGAGGCCGGGTGGGAGTGCTTCCAGAGGTGCGGGAATGCGCTGCCGGATGCAACCATCGCTGCCGTCGCGTCTGCCGATGCGACTCTGTTCGGGGCGACATCTTCGCCGTCGACCAAAGTGGAAGGATACAAGAGCCCAATCTTGGGTCTGCGCCGCCAGTTCGACTTGTACGCCAACCTGCGGCCGGTGACTTCATTACCCGGCCCCTATTCAAGACAAGGGATTGACTT
>JBBITV010000061.1:0-12930 GCA_037440585.1 Chloroflexota bacterium | reverse complement strand
TGTACGGCACCTGGGCGGCCCAACAAGGTTGAAAGTGCGGAAGGTGTAGGCCGCGCCCGGTACCACGGCAATCTTGACGTAGTCGATGTCACCGGGGGCGTGGAAGGTACGGTGCTGCGGCGACCAGTTGATCAGGAGGACGCGCGACTGGGTCCAAACGTCATCAGGCTCGAAGGTGTCAAAACAAGGAGTTGGGGAGGGAGACGCAGAAGGGGTGATCGTGGGAGTCGGCGAATCGGTCGGGGTCGCGGTGGACGTGGCAGTTAGTATGAGTGTGGCGCTAGAGGTAGGCGTGGGCGAGGGGGTCTGCGTCAAGGTCGGCGTATCGGTCGGCGTCGGCGTGGGAGACAAGGTCTCTGTCGGGGTGGGTGTGGGCTCAGGCTGGCTGGTGACGTTCACGGTGCCTCCCTGCCTGGTCGCATTGATCCGGTTAACGGACGTGTCAACCAGGCTGACACTGACGAATGTCAATGGGCTCATACCGATGGCTTTGCCTCTGAAAGTGATGCGCATGAGCGTGCCGCTTCCAGAGGCCGCCGGGGCCGGCGCCAGCAATGTGATGGCATAGGCAATGTTTCCGGCTATGTTGTCGGCGATGTTCTGGACGATGAACCCCGCACGGGGGTCCAGGAACGGTCCGGGTTCGATCTGGACCCCGGCCGCGCCCGGCTCCTTGTCGACGACTTCAACCTTGGATGGATCAAAGCTCACCTTCACGTCGGCCCCGTACAGATTCTGCACATTCTCAACCGTGACCTCGACGACCATCGTCGCACCTAAAGCCACGGTTGAGGTTAGGGGCAGGAAGGAGACTGTGGTGTCGCCCTCTTGCCCTGGTACGCGGCCTGGCGCCTGCCTCGGCTCCCAGTTCACCCCTGCCGCCTCGGCGCTACGCCCAATCACATCTGGGGTTTGTATCCGTGTGCAACTCGCGAAGACGAGACCCGGCAGGAGGACACTAAGGGCAGCTATAGTATGTTGACATCGTATCATCCACAATCGACAATTACCGGTGCTCAGGCCGTCACCCTCTATATTCCCTGACAACCCTCAATTCCTGCTCTACCATGCGGAACGCACGCTTTTCAGCTTCGTGCAGAATCTTGTCCTCGTCGAGTGTTGTCAGTTCGCCCTTGCGCAGTAGCACGCGGCCATCCACAATCACATAGTCCACGTCGTTAGCTCGCGCGCTGTGCACGACGTTCGCGGCCAGGTCGTGACGCGGGATGAGGTGTGGCTTGTCGAAATTGAACAGGATCACATCAGCTACTGCGCCCTCTTTCAAGACTCCACTTTCGGCAAAACCCATCGCCCGTGCGCCGTTTTGCGTGGCGAGTTTCAGCGTTTGCAGCGACGGCAGCACTTCGGGATCGCGGCGTTCCGCCTTTTGCACCAGCACTGCGAGCCGTGTGACCTCGAGCATGTCGAGGTCGTTGTTGGAGGCAGCGCCGTCGGTGCCGAGGGCGACGTTGATGCCATGCGCGAGCAAGTCTGGCACACGCGTGACGCCCATCGCTAGCTTCAGGTGCGTTTTAGGGCATTGCACGACGTTTGCCTGGTGCGCCGCAAGGATTTCCATATCGTCGTCGGTCAGGTAGATGCAGTGCGCTGCGAGTGCTGGCAGATCGAAAAGTCCAAGTGACGCGAGGAAGGCGACAGGCGTTTTGCCGTACTGCTGCAGCGAGCGCTCGACCTGCTCCTGCGACTCTGCAACGTGGAGGTGAACGCCGATGCCAAGCTTCGCCGCCGACTGCGCCGCGCGCTCCAGGAATTGGGGCGAGCAAACGTATGGCGAATGGGGGCCCAGAATCGTCTTGATGCGCCCGTCACCCGCGTTTTGCCAGCGTGCCACAAATTCCTCGGTCCGTTCCAGCGTCGTCCCGCCGATCTCCTGCTCCGCACCCAGGCCGAACACGCACCACGCGAGCAGGGCTTTCATCCCCGCTTCTTCGACGACGCGCGCGACCTGATCCATCCAGAAATAGTGATCGGCAAACGCGACCGTGCCGCCGCGAATCATCTCGCACGCGGCAAGCGCCGCGCCCCAATACACATCTTCCTCTGTTAGCGCCGATTCCGCGACCCAGATTCTCTCGTTGAACCAGCGGTCGAGGGGCAAATCTTCTGCCCAGCCGCGTTGGAGCGACATGGGCGCGTGGGTGTGGGCGTTGAAGAAGCCGGGCAGCGCCACGTGGTCGGTGCCATCAATCATCTCGTCAGGCACGAAATCGGGCGGGATGTCGCCCAGGGCCAGGATGCGCCCGTCAGCGATGGCGAGATTGGTGTTGCGCAGGATGCGATTCTGGTCGTCGAGGGTGATAACGTCTACGTTGCGGATAAACAGATTAGGCATTGTGATCTCCTCTCCACTCCAGAAGCTACTTTAGAGTGCAGAAGCTCTGCTTCTGTCAGCCCAGGAAAGTCTACCGGGTTAGCAGAGCTAACCCACTCCAAAGGCTGTGGTTTGCCACCAGGTGCGAAGACGGTCGGCGTGGTAGCCTGGTACTAACACCAGGTGATTGCCCAGGGGAGTGTGCAGCAGGTCTGTGACCTGGCCACCGCGCGTCAGGCGGACTTCTACTTGCGTGCGGCAGAGGTTTTCGGCATGGCCAGCCTGGAGAATTTCACCTTCCGCCAGCCAGAGTTGATCCATGGCCTTGCCACCAATGCGAAGCAGCGTGACCGGCCCTGTGGATAGTTTGCCCTGAATCCCCATGCCTAACCCCGACTCGAAATGGGAGCGCAGCCGATATTCCTGGACCATGCTCCTCGGCACAGTACAGTGACCTAGCCATAGGGTATTATTCTCTTCGTCTATCTGCGCGGGATTTGCCATCCAGGATATCTGATCGAGCAGCGTATAGGCCCAGAGCATCCCTACGGTGCTTACCAGATCGCCTTCGCATCCGGCGATGATTCCCTCATCGTTTAATTGTGCCAGCGCAAAGCAGCCAGTGATTTTCAGTCGGCCGATCAAGTCGAAACACCGCAGTGTAATAGTGCTCAGGTTGTACTGTTCAAGTAGTTGTTTCATCGCCCAATAGACGCGTATACCGCCTTCCAGTTCGGCCGGCGAGGGGTGCTTAATCTCGACAGCCCTTGAAACCAGGGACTCGCGGAGGGGCGCAATGGCTTCCTGGGGCACGTCCTGCATGGCCTGGTAAAGTTCGTTCAAGTGAATGGGCACAACTTTCGGCCCCCACCTCTTTTGCACGGTATCAGGATCCGGGCTGCTTGCGACGAGCCAATCCGACGGTGTGCCTACCAGGCCAATGCGCGCTTGTTGCAAGGCCATGTGTACCTCGACATCACGCGCTGCCGTCTCAATCTGCTGCAATCCAATCTTGTCGTCAGGACCTTTGAGATAGAAGATGCGCCCTATCTCGCCATCTTGCTGGAGCCGGGCCAGTACCTCCAGGGAGGCTGGCAGCGAGTTGTTGCCTGGATGTGCCAATAGAAAGGCCGGTTCGTGGGGTGCCATCGTGATGCGTCGAGCCCGGAGATCGAGGATCGCCTGTTCTGTACCACCGCTGACAACCAGGAAAAAGAGAGGTACGGGATGACTAAGGTTCTCGGTTTGCCACCGTTCGCCGCCTGAATCTTTGAGAGCCGGGATATAGTCCGCAATCAACCGGTTGAGCGATTCCTCGGAGAGTAGCTCCGAGGCTACCGGGATGTAACCAAAGCGTGTGGCCATTTTTCTCTCCGTTTCATGGTCCAAAAGTAGTCTACTCCCGCGCATATGGCCGGCCAATCGTGCGCGGGAACCGGCGTTGCCCGATCACCAGGGCGACCACGACAAGCGTCGTCACGTAAGGAAGCATATTCACGAAGTAGAAGGGGATTCTCTCTTTCACGCCGGGGGTAACAGCTACGGCGTAGGCGAATCCTTCGGTGAAGCCAAAGATAAACGCAGCCGCCAGGGCCAGCAAAGGCTCCAGGCCGGCGAAGACCACACAGGCTAGAGCGATGAAACCACGGCCGGCGGAGATTTCCTTGACGACTCCGCCAAACCAGCCGAGCGGCATAAAAGCCCCGCCCAGCCCACACAGCGCGCCTCCCAGGATACTGGTGAAGAGGCGGAGCAGGTCCACCCGCACGCCGGCCACGTCCACCGCCTCAGGCTTCTCTCCGACTGCCTCGATGCGAAAGCCGAGCACAGTGTTGTGGAGCAGGACATGGGCCAGCACCGCCAACACAACCGCCCCAACCGTCACCGGGCTCAGTTGCCCCAGGGGCGTTGTCAGCCGTGGCACCATGAGTTCTGACGGGAAAATGTGAATGCCAGGAAACGCCCACAGGCTCATGAGCAGAAAGGGGACAAAGCCCAGGGCAAAGATGTTCAGACCCATCCCGGCAATGATCTGATCCGCTTTGCCATACACGCTAACCAGGCCCAGCACGGCCCCGACGAGTGCCACGATCAGGGCGCCGCCCAGGAGCCCCATGCTCCCGTTCCCGAAGAGCTCCGCGACCCAAACGCCGGTCACTGCACTGATCAACAGGATCCCTTCCAAACCGATGTTGACCACGCCTGCTTTTTCGTTCACACATTCCCCAATGGCGGCCAGTGCCAGGGGGGTCATCGCCAACAAGCCCGCTTCGAGGAGGCCAACGGATTGCAGGCCGAATTGTTCCAGCCCGTAAACGAAGATGGCGATGGCGATCACGATCAGACCGACCAACGACCAACGACGAAGGACGACCGACGAACGGCGAAGGTGCCGTTCGTCTTTGGTCGTTCGTCGTTCGTCAGTGATAGGCGGTTTCATCGTCGTAGCCTCCTTCGGGCCATGGCCCAAATCTCTGGAACGGCCAGCGTGAGCACGATCAGACCATTGATCGCGCGCACGAGTTCGGAAATCACGCCCGCGTGATACTCCATGTACCGGCCGCCGTGCGCAAGCGCGCCGAACAGGATAGCGGCAAAGACACCACCGATGGGATGATTGCGGCCGACCAGGGCCACGCCGAGGCCGTCGAACCCCAGGGTAACCACATTACCCAACGTGGCGTACAGGGACCAGGCCGGGGGCCGCCCGATGATCTGGCTGGCCCCGGCCAGGCCAGCGGCGAGGCCTCCAATCAGGAAGCTAAGCAGCAACGCATTGCCCGCCCTCACCCCGGCGTACCGCGCGGCTTCAGGGTTCTCCCCCACCAGGCGGAGCTCATAACCGGCGCGGGTGCCCCACAGGTACAGATAAACGGCCACGCAAAAAGCGATGGCCACCAAAATGACGGCAGTCAAAGTCGTTCCTTCCGTCAGGATGGGGTAGCGAGCGGTCTCCAGGGCCGGACGTGTCCGCTCCGCACGGCCAGGTTCGGCCAGATAATAAATGGCCAGATAGATAGAGAGGTTGAAAGCAATCCAGTTGAACATGATGGTCGAGATGACCTCGTGGACGCCTCTCCAGACTTTGAGCAAGGCCGGGACCACGGACCACAGCGCCCCGCACAGCATCGCAAACACCGTAGCAGCCGCGCCGTGAAGGCCCGGGGGCAGGCGGAGGGCCCCCGCGATGAAGGCGGCGCCAACAGCGCCCAGATACATCTGACCTTCGGCCCCAATATTAAAAAGGCCCGCGCGAACTCCCACGGCAAAGGTAATCGCCGTCAGCATCAATGGGGTGGCGAAGGCCAGTGTCTCCATGATATCTGTAGAACTCCCAAAAGCGCCCTGAAACAAGGCTTGATAAGCCTTCAGTGGGTTATAGCCAAAAGGAAGCATGAGCAAGCCACCGGCGACCAGGCCGATCAAGATGGTCACCAACGATTCAATCAGGGCCGGTGGGAGAAGCCGGGGCAGCCGGACGGCCGATGGCAAATGGCCGATGGCTGATGGCTGATGGCTGATGGCTGATGGCTGTTTGGGCATTTGGTCATTGGGCGTTGGCATAGGTCCTGCCTTTCGGGGCAATGCCCCCCATCATGAGGCCGATCTCTTCGCGGCTAAGTTCGTCGGCCTTGCCCATCCCGATGAATGTCCCTTCATACATCACCGCAATCCGGTCGCCGAGTTCAAGGATCTCGTCCAGATCCGCCGAGATCAACAACACCCCCTTGCCCTCGTCCCGCATTTTGACCAGGAGTTCGCGGATGTAAACCGTGGAAGCGATGTCCAGCCCGCGGGTGGGATGCACGGCGATGACGAGTCTCGGCTGTTTGCTCAATTCGCGCCCCACCAGCAGTTTCTGCTGATTGCCACCGCTCAGGCTACGGACCACCGTGCGGATACCGGGGGTGACCACGTTGAACCGGTCCACGAGCTGCCGGGCAAAGGCCAGGATGTTATCCCAGTTCAACCGGTCCAGCCCGCTAAGGAAGTCGGGCTCCCACTGCCGGCTTAAGATGCTGTTTTCGGCCACATCGAAATTCAGCGCCAGGCCAAATCGAGCCTTGTCTTCGGGAATGTGACAAATCCCTTGCTGATAGAATTCAATGGGGTTGGGATGCTCAAGGCCCGTGTGGTCGAGGGCGACTTCCCCACTCTTGAGTGGCCGCAGTCCGGTCAAAGCCTGCACCAGTTCGCTTTGGCCATTCCCTTCCACTCCGGCTACGCCAAAGATTTCACCCGCCCGCACCTCGAACGAGAGGGCCTTCACGGCCAGCGTGCCCGTGTCGCTCATCACTTGCAGGTTGTGGACGGTGAGCACCGGGTCTCCAACCGGTTTGGCGGCCCGCCCCACCCGCGGGACGACCGCGCGGCCCACCATCATCTCGGCCAATTTCTCTGGCGTCGCCTGCGCCGTCGGGATTTCACCCATCACTTCCCCATTGCGCAGGACGACGATCCGATCCGAGATTTCCAACACCTCCTTGAGTTTATGGGTGATGAACACGATGGATTTCCCGCTCTCCTTGAGCCGTTTCAGAAACTGAAAGAGTTCAGGGATCTCAAGGGGTGTCAAGGCCGACGTGGGCTCGTCGAGGATGAGAATCGAGGTACCCCGGTAAAGGGTCTTGACAATCTCAACCCTTTGTTGCACACCGATAGGCAGCAATTCAATGGGGACATCCAGGGGGACCATCAGGCCGGTCTCGCCTACCAAAGCCGTCACCTTCTTCTGAGCCGCTTCGAGTTGGAGGAGAGATAGTGGCCCGGCCGCTTCCTGACCCAGGAGGATGTTTTGCAAGCCGGTGTACGGGGGCACCAGTGCAAAGGCCTGATGAACCATGCCGATACCACTCTGTAACGCATCGGAAGGGTTTCGGAAGTGCATAGGTTGGCCGTTCACATGAATTTCCCCACGGGTTGGCCGGAGAAGCCCTGACAGGATTTTCATCAGCGTTGTTTTGCCTGCGCCATTTTCTCCCAGCAGGCCAACGATTTCTCCCGGGTGAAGGTGGAAATCCACACCGCGCAACGCCACTGTTCCATCTGGGTAAATCTTGTGAATGGCCCTCATCTCGATAGAGGGTTTCGTGTTCATCCTCGCCCTCGTGTTTGTGTGGGTGGGCGCTCAGACTTCCGAAGTCTCCCAGACTTCGGAAGTCTGGCTCGTTCAATCACAAATTGAGGTAGGGACAAGCCTGGCTTGCCCCTACCTCACTATGTCCAGGCTATCGCTGGCGAAACTAGCCTAGCCCAGTTCATCACGCCACTTCTTGATGTCAGGTTCGGTGACCACGAGGGGCACCTCGACCTTACCCTCGCGGATGGCCTTCTCCAGTTCGGCCACGGCGTCCCAGATCCACGACGGCTGAGCGTCGCGCATCGCCTTCACCCGGTCCCGGATTTCAGCCGGCGGTGCGGGCAGGGCTTTCTTCCCGGTGAGTTTCTCGGCGGCCTCACCCATCTTGATGAACTCGTCCAGGTCGGCCAGGGTGCTGATGGAGATGCCCTCCGCCAGTTCACCAGCGGCCTTAGTGCCGATACCCAGGACCAGGACGCCTTTGGTCTCCTTGACCAGGTCGCGGAACTTGCCATCCTTAGTCCACTTGGTGGCAAAGTACACGCCCTTGTCTACGCGCTTCATCATGCTGGCGATGATGAAGCCGGGATTGATCCAGTCCTGGTTGGCATCCACCCCGATCCAGAAGGGCGGGCCGCTCTTCAGGTTCTTGGCCTTGGCCAGTTCGTCGACGGCCTGGTTGATGCCCAGGCCCAGAGGGCCGGCGATGTTGTAGACGGCCACCGCATCCTTGGCAAACATCGGCTTAGCCGCCGCGTAGCCCTTGGTAATGTCGCTGAAGGTGCCGGTGTAGGTCCACAGGACAAAGTCCTTGCTGTACTTGAAGGCTTTGTCGGGCTTGTTCTTGGCCAGCCACTCGGTGGCCCACCGCGCGCCATACTTGTAGCCAATCTCGAACTTCCAGAGGACGGGTATCTCGATACCGAAGACGCCTCCGATATTGGGCTTCTTGTATTCCGCGGCCAGCAGGGCCCCCAGAGCCCCAACCAGCGCGCTCCCCTTGTGCTCCTCATAGACAATGTCCATCAGGTTGGGCAGTGGGTACTCGCTGGCGAACTTGTCCTTGATGATGGACTGGGAGAAAGTATCAATCCCGACAAAGTTCTTGTCCGGGAACTTGCGCGCCACTTCTACCAGGGCATCACTCAGGAGGAAGCCGACACCCACGACCAACTTCACATCCGGGTCCCTGGCGGCTGTCGTCAGGTTGGGGACATAGTCGGCCTCGACTTTGCTGATCACCTCAACCATCTCGATGCCGAAGTCCCGTCGCGCATCGTCACCGCCTTTGAAGGCCATGTCGTTGAAGGAGAGGTCACCACGTCCACCAATGTCGGAGACAACGGCGATTTTGATGGGCTTGGGAGTTGGTGAGGGTGGTACCGGGGTTGGCGCCGGCGGCTTGGTAGGCTCGGGTGGCTTGGTGGGTTCAGGCGCCTTGGCGGCCGGCGTCGGCGGGGCAGGAGTCGCCGCGGGAGCACAAGCCGCCAGGACTGCAACTACAACCAGGGCGACGAGTGTCATAGCGATTAGCTTTCGCATGGTTTTCTCCTCCTCAATTGTGCAATAGAACTTGAGCTTTGGACAGTTCCGGAGACTTCGGGAGGGAACTCATCTTCGAGGCATCACCCCCTTTGCGGAATGTGGTTGGGGCCGTAGTGACGGGCAACTGCCCACCCCTACACAGAGCATTATATCTCAATTTGGCTTTTGAGGCAAGGCTGGACGGTGAATGAGCGATTAGCCCATCTGCTACTCAAGGGGGCGGCGAAACTGGCGGGGCATGGGGGGAGGGTTGCCAGAGGTACTGGCCCAGGTCACAAATACCGGTCCTTTGGCCGAAGCGGGACCCTCCTCGACCAGCACCAGAGGTGGGCCGCCAATGAAGCAGCCTGTGTTTTGGCCGCAAATCCTCCCCGGCAGGGTGATGCGGTAGAGGCCGCCAGCGGCCGCAATGTCTGTCTGCTGGCCGGCCACATCGACTAACTGTCCTCGGGGTACAGAAGCGCGCACTAATACTGGCAGGTCTTGAGCGCCCCCATTCCATAGCACGGTCGTCGTCTGCGGGCCACGGTCCAGGACGACAGCCGTTGCCCGGCCCCAGCGCCGGAGAGTCGCGCCCTGTGTACCAGCGAAGCTGGCGATGGCGGCGCGATAGGCGGCGAAGGCGGGACGCGAGCTTCCATCGTGGCGTATCAGGCCGTAGGGCTCGGCATTGGGGGGCAGGGCCGGAATGTCAATCATTTTGTAAATCGACACTCGTTCCGCACCCCCGACCAGAGCCAGGGCCAAAGCTTGAATGACGTAGGCGGCCTGCTCGTCCATCGTCAGTGGGAAGCGGTGCCCGTCCACCGGCGCAGCAGGGTCGTCCTCAGGTGGCGCGTTTGTCTCGTTGATCCAGACCGGCTTGTCGAGGCCGTGGCGGCGGAGCGTCTGGCGGTTGAATCGGACCAGGTCGTAGACCTGGTCAGGCTTGAAGTAGGCGTGGACAGTGGCGACGTCGAAAAAATAGCCATGAGCGGGTGCGTCCGGATCGGTGGCCAACGTATCCAGCAGGCGCTGGAGGTAGGGCGTGCGCCCACCCTCGATATCCCACCAATACGTCAGACCCGGCAGATGGACAACCGACTGGGGATTGGCAGTCTTGGCCGCAAGGTAGGCAACCTTGAGCAACCGGGCGAAGTCCGCCTCCGTGCCCCGCCAGGTGTAGCCCGGGTGCTCTGGGTCCCACACGTCTGGCTCATTCCAGACGATCCAGTGATCGATCCGCCCGCGATACCGGGCCACGATGCGGGCTACGAAGCGTCCCCACAGGTTGTCGGGGTGGTCGAAGGGGAGATTGAGACCGCGCGGCACCGCGCGTGGGGTACCATCGTCGCTGGCCCAGCCTGGCGTATTGATCAGCAACCCGACCAGCTCGCGCCCGGCGGCGCGCTCGCGCTCGATCACATCGTCTGGTAGGATGGCCGCGCTGTTCCATTCCCACGCGCCGGACGGTTGGATGCGTTCCCAGGAGATAAACAATCGCTCCCAACCGATTCCAGCGGCTGTGGCCTGCTCGGGCGCCAGGTACGCCTCGACAGCGCCAAAGCGGGGATCGGGCGGGCCAGCAGCGGCGATGCCGGGGAGCAGCAAGAACGAGGCGACGGCGAGGAGGGCTGACAGGCGGTGGATCGGGTTGAGACTACGCTGATGACTCGGAAAAGTGAAGTCCAAAGACCTCATAGGCGCTTCTCCAGGGGGCGGTCAGGCCGATGACGCCCATGGTCAGGCCGTGGGACAGCGGAATGAGCACGTATGCATGGAGACCTTCTGGCAGCGGTCCATTGCCGTCGCGACAGTTGGCAGCCACGATGGGGAAATCGGACCGGGCGGCTACCGCAGCCATCGCTTGGGGACCATACGTCAGGGCAATGTCATTGCCCATCGCCTGCAGGGTGTAGCCCATCGCGTTCAGGATAGGAGAGAAGGCTGCGCCCTTACTCGCGCTACACACGCGAACCCGGCGGTCTGCCGCGTCACCTGCATCCCAGATGAAAACCCGTCGCCCCTGCGCCTCTGCCCCAGCCCTTAGCCGGCGGGCAAAGTTACTCAGCCGCGCCATCGCCTCCAGGCGACCGTGCATATCATTGGTGTGAAAGATGGTTAGGTGGATCGGCTCCATCAGCTACCATCCCATGATTGCGGATAACTCAAGGCCTCTTCAACACTAAGGGATCCAGCACTCTATGAGACTCTGGGCACTCGGGCCAAAATCTCCGACACTACTTCGTAGTTGATTGTGCCCAGCCGCGCCGCCACTTCCTCGACGGTGATCGCCTCGTCTCCCTGGCACCCGATGAGCACCACTTCGTCCCCCTGGCGCACGCCCGGAATACCGGTCACGTCGATCATCGTCTGGTCCATACACACCCGGCCCACGATGGGTGCCCGGCAGCCCCGCACGAGCACCTCGCCCCAGTTTTGCGGCGCCCGGCGGAACCCATCCGCGTAGCCAACCGGGATGACGGCGATCCGCTGCTCACCCTCCGTCCGGTACGCGCAGCCGTAGCCAATACAGCTTCCCGGTGGCATGTCCTTGACCTGAGCGATTTGCGTCTTCCACGTCAGCGCCGGTCGAAAATCCGGCGGGCAGCGCACCTCCGGCGACGGGTCCAGGCCGTAGAGGGCGATGCCGGGGCGGACGACGAGCTGGGAACCCGGAAGTATACAGGTACACAGGTACCCAGGTACACAGGGAGCCCTGTCTACCTGTGTACCTGTGTACCTGTGTACCTGTGTACCTGTCTCCGTGTCTCCCTGTCTCAGAAGGGCGGCGCTGTTCGCCGCGTGGATGAAGGGGATCGAAATGTCGGCGGCGGTTAGTGCGTCGAGCACGGTTTGAAAGCGAGCGAATTGCTCGTGGGTGTAGGCTTCGGCCCAGTCCTGGCGGCTGTCGGCTACGGAGAAGTGGGTGAAGAGGCCCTCGACGACCAGGCCCGGCAGGTCGCGAATCGATTGGACGAAGGGGACGACTTCTTCGGGAAACAGACCCAGGCGGCCCATCCCGGTATCGACTTTGACGTGGACCCACGCCTGCCGGTTCAAGGCGACCGCCGCGCGCGAAAGAGCTTTGGCAACGTCCAGATTGAAAACGGTGAGGGCCAGGTCGAAGCGGACGGCGTCGCGCGCCTGCCAGGGCGGGGTGTAGCCCAGGACCAGGATGGGCGCTTTAATGCCCGCGTTGCGCAGGGCGATGGCTTCGCTTACCATGGCAATCGCCAGCCAGTCGGCGCCGTTGTTCAGCATGGTCTGCCCGGCGCGCAAGGCGCCGTGGCCATACGCGTCGGCTTTGAGCACGGCCATGAGCTTGACGCCGGGGCCTGCCAGTTCCTTGAGCCGCCGCGTGTTGTGGGCAATCGCCCCCAGGTCGATTTCGACCCAGGTCGGGCGATCGGGGTACAGGACGAGGGTCTGCTTCCAGGCCGGCTCCTGGCGTACCAGCACCAGCTCCGCCTGGCCGGGATCGGTCAGGAGCCGCGCCACGACCTCCTCCATGCGCGCTTCGACCGCTCCCTTGACCAGGACGACGTCGTTGGGACCAAGCCCGTCGCGAATCGCGCCGACGGCGTCTTCGGTCGTATAGGTCACCACGACCCGGTCGCCGTTCAACCCGTGGCGGCGCGCCTCGTCGGCAATCTGCCACGCCGCTTCGCCCTTGGTCACCAGAACGTCGACGACCTCGGCGGCGCGGCGGCCGGCCGCGCGATGGCCTTCCGTCTCGAAGCCGCCAAGCTGCGTCATGTCACCCAGGATCGCGATTTTGCGCCTACCTTTCAGCGCCGCCAGGGTGTCCAGGGCAGCCAGGACCGCAGTCGGGCTGGCATTGTACGTATCGTCCAGGATCAGGCTGCCACCGTGGCCCGGCAGGGGGTTGAGCCGGCCCGGTACGCGCTCCATCATCGCCAGCCGCCGGGCAATCGTCTCCAGGTCCAGCCCAAAGGCCAGGCCTACCGCCGTCGCCGCCAGCGCGACGTAT
>JBBITV010000060.1:0-13017 GCA_037440585.1 Chloroflexota bacterium | reverse complement strand
AACGAGAAATCGACGAAGAACTTACCCGCGCCCGAAAAGTCCAGCACCGCGCCGTAGATCGTGAACAGGATGATGAACGTCGAGGAGACGTCAATGGGGACGCCGAAGATGCCCTCCAGCGTCATGTAAAGCTGGCCCACCACCCGGTCGAGGTCGTAATTCTTGTGGGCGAAGGGACCTGGGAACATGTCGCCGTAGAGGGCGTAGACGAGGAAAAAGAGCGTGAGCGCGGCCAGGTGCCAGCCCACCGTCCGCCGCGTCGCCTCCAGTATCAACATGATCGTGATGATGCCGAAGAGCATGTCCAGGGAATTCGGCGTGGTGGAGCGGTAGATGAAGCGCTCGAAGTCGGCGAAGATGTAGCCCATGGCCGCCACGCCCAGGATTGCCAGGACGATGTCCAGCAGGTCGACGCGCGACGCCCAACCTTCTCGTTTGCGTATGGGGTACAGCACGAAGGTCAGCAGAAAGACGAAGGCCAGGTGAGACGCACGAAAGAGCTGAGCCGGAATGGTTGAGACGGCACCGTACAGGTGGTAGACGGACATGACGACGGCGATGGCCATCACCGCCCGCCCCATCGTCCCGACCAGCCGCCGCGTAGGCGCCTCAAATTCCTCGACGATCTGTTCGACTTTCTCCTGGTCGAAGACCACCCCTTTTTCCTGGTCGATGACGACCTCGTCGATTGCCAAGTCGGCCTCCCTATCGCCCGAGCTGTACCCGCACGGTGCTATCTGGCCCCATTAACTCGTTCAGCGCGATCTCCCGGCCACCGTGGCTGAGAAAGGCGTGGTTCTCTGGAGAAAACAGCGCTCGCAGCACCTCGACCTCGCGCCCTGACTCCAGCACCCAATAGTCGCCCTCCTGGACCAACCGGTCGCACTGGATCGAGCAATCGACGCCCGCCGCCTGCTGCTCATACAATGCCTTGATTAGCCGCACCCGGCCCTGCTCGCCCACCACAAAGCGCTCGATCACCCGCGAGCCATAGGCCGGATTAATGTAAGACAGGGCAAACTCGTCCCCAACTCGCACTCGCACTTGCCTCACTACCCGACCGGTCTGCACATCGACCACTTCGAGGGCCTCGCGCGCCGGCACAGCCTGCATCGCTATGACCAATCCCGTCAGACTAACCACCACCAACACGGCCAACGCTTTCAGCATCGTCATTCTCTCATTGAGTAACACCTGGTAGCTGTGCCACCCCAACCCATACCGCCACTCCATCCCCAGCCGCTTCGACCAGCGACAACTGGCGGTCCCCATACGCCAATCGGTGCTGCCCGATCCGATCGGCGCGGACGTGGATCGCGCCCAGCGGTCGTTCAACCGCCGCCGTCCGGTACTCGCCCGTCCCTGCCGCGACCGGGAGCGCGTAATAGTCCAGCGCGGCCTGGCGCGCGGTCACCTCGACCAGCGTCAGGCCGCGCTGAGCGTCGACCCGGTAGACCTCACGCACGTCTCCCCCGTACATCGAGTGCGTGAACGTCAACACCAACGCCTGGTCACCCACCAATGGCCAGCGCGCCAGCACGCTTCCATCGTCAGCCCGAACTTCTATCACGGGCACCGGCCGCGCCAGGAAAACCACCAGCCCCACCAACACGACCACCCCCAGGGCGGCCGCCCAACCCTCACGTTTGACGTTTGACGTTTTACTTCTTCCAGACCCCCTTCTCCGTGTAGTACTTAATCGCCCCCGGATGGTACTCCACCGGCGAGCCGACGACGGCCGCCTCGGGGCTTAACTTCTCCGCCTCTTTGTGAACCGCCACCAGGTCTGCTTTCTTGTCGAACAGGGTCTTGGTGATATCATAGGCGAGCTGGGCATCCATCTTCTCATGGGCGATCAGCAGGTTCGCCACGCCCGCGACGACCACGTCCTGGTCCTGGTTCGGGTAGGTCCCCTTGGGGATCTTCAGCGGGAAATAGGACGGCCCATACTTCTCAACCATCTTCTTGACCGCATCCTCGTGAGACAGGAGCTTGATCTTGATTCCTGGCGTAGCAGCCAGGTCGAGAACGGCCGCCGTGGGCAAGCCCCCGTCCCAGAAGAAGGCATCGATCTTGCGATCTTTCAAGGCCGCCGCCGATTCAGCCACGCCCAGGCGCTCGCGCTGGATGTCCTTGGCTGCGTCGATACCGTAGGCTTCGAGCACGCGCGTACCCTTGACCTCAGTGCCGCTGCCCGGTGCCCCGGTCGACACCTTCTTGCCCTTCAGATCAGCGATGGAGTTGATACCGCTGCCATCCAGGGCGACGACGTGCATGTAGTTGCCGTAAAGGACCGCCAGGGTGCGTATCGGGACTTTGCCGACTTCCTTGAACTGGCCTGCGCCCTGGACGGCATCATAGCCCACGTCGGCCATGATCAATGCCAGGTCAGCCTTACCGTCCTTGATGAGCTTGACGTTGTCGACGGACGCCGCCGTGACTTCAGCCGTCGCTTCGACACCCTTGATGTTGGCCGAGAGAATCTTAGCCAGGCCGCCGCCGTACGGATAGTAGACGCCGCCTGTCCCGCCAGTAGCAATCGACAGGCGCTGGGGCTTGGCGGCCGGTGGCGCCTCGGCCGCCTTCTGGGGTGGCGCGGTGGGCGTCGCGGCACCACCGCAGCCGCTCAGGATCAGCCCCAGCACAGCTAGACCGACCATGCTCATGAGCAAAGTACGTTTCATCTCCGTTTCCTCCTCCCTGGAAAAAGGTATCGGTACTTTAACATTTTTCAGTGGTTTTGTCAAAAAGAACTCAGGGGAACTCAGGGGAACTCGGGGGAGGAACCACCACGTGAGTTCCTATGAGTTCCCCCGAGTTCCTCTGAGTTCCTTCAGTTATCCATTCGCTCCACGAGAATCGACGCTAGCTCAAGCCACTGGCGCTGCGGCACTGCCAGCCGGCGCCACGCCAGGCGGCCGCCCGGCCCCTCGACGAGGCAATTGTTATCAAGCCAGGCGGTGAACCCCAAGCGCACACGCGGCGGCTGTGCCACCCGGTACACCTCGCGCCCGTCCACCCAGAATACTGCCTCATCGGTCCGCCACTCCAGGGCGTAGTCGTGCCAGGCGCTGAGATCGACGTCGTCCAAAAGGCGCTCGCCGGCCCGCAGCCGGGACGACCGCGCAACCCGGTAAATCAGCCGATTGGCGACCGGGATGCGCAGCGCGGCCAGGCCCAGTGCCAGTGCCGCCCGGCCCACATGGCCCCCGTTCAACATGCCGGCCTTCCAACCGTGGGGTGCACCCCCTGGCACAAACGGCATGTTGGCTGGTGGCGAGGCATAGAAAAACCACACCGCATTGGGCGCCGCCACCACGCCGTCCGCCGGGTCGAAGGGATTGTTCCAGAAACCGAAGCCGGCCGTGCCGATAAGCGCTCCGGCCGGATGGGAGGCACGCGCGCGGACTTCCATGCGGAGTGGGGAAGTCCACGGCAATCCCTCCGCGTCCGACAACTGTCCCCCGACGGCCCCGTGCACCACCAGCCGGGCACAGCCGGACTCGCGCTCGATGGCCGCATGGCCGATTTCGATACGGGTCAGGTGTGGGTCGATCCTGCTCGTGAAGTGTTCTTCCAGGCGCATCAGTTCCTGTCTGGTTTGTAGTGGGCGCTTCAGCGCCTTAGTGAGGCGCTAAAGCGCCCACTACGAACGATCCTTCCAGAGCAGTGGTGACCTCTTCGCGGACCATTGCGTCCTGCTCACGCCGCCAGGCCGCCTGCAATGCCCGGCGGGCCTCGGCGGTTCCGGTCCGGCCCAGCGCCCAGGCCGCGTGGCCACGGATAAGCGGCTCCGGGTCGGATAGGGCCCGTGTCAAAGCGGGCACGGCGACTGGATCGCCCCAGTTGCCGAGGGCAACAGCGACGTTGCGCAACAAACCTCGGCGTTTAGCACGCATAACAGGGGTGCCCTGGAATCGCCGCCGAAAGCCGTTATCGTCCAGTTCGATCAAGGATAGCAGCGGCGGGGCGATGCGATCGGGCTCGACCTTGAGCGAAGCGAAAGAATCGAGCTGAAGGACAGCGTCGCGGGTTGGGCGCGAGAACCTGCGCACCCAGGGACAGATTTCCTGGCACACGTCGCAGCCGAAAATCCAGTTGCCCATCAGTGGGCGCAGGTCGCGCGGGATGGGTCCTTTGAGCTCAATGGTCAGGTACGAAATGCAACGTCGGCTATCCAGGACATAGGGTTGAACAAAGGCGTCGGTCGGGCAGGCGGTCAGGCAACGAGTGCAGCGGCCGCAGGTGCCGCGCGGGTCGGGCCGGTCATACTCCAGCTCGACGTCCAGCAGGATTTCCCCCAGGAACAGGTGCGAACCCCATGCCGGGCTGATGAGCATGGTGTTGCGACCAATGAAACCCAGGCCGGCCCGGGCGGCGAACGCCCGCTCCAGGACCGGCCCGGTGTCGACGTAGACCTTGTAGGGGACTTCGCGGCCCGTCTCCCTGCGTACAAAATCGGCCAGTTGGCGCAGGCGCGGGGTGAGGACGTCGTGGTAGTCGCGCCCCCAGGCATACCGGGCGATCAGGCCGCGGGATGGATCGTTGCGAATCTCGGGGGGTAGATCGCGCATGAAGTAGCTGACGCCGACGACCACGACAGACCGGACGCCGGGCAGCACCAAACCGGGGTCGGCGCGCTTTGCGATAGCATCCGGCCTGGTTAGATAGCGCATTTCACCGGCGTATCCTTGATCGACCCATTGGCGGTTGGCCTCCCCGGCTGCCGCGACTTCGGCAGGGGCAACGCCGACGAGGTCAAAGCCGAGCTCTATAGCTCGGAACCTGATACGCTGGGTTAGAGCCGCAGTCTGCATTTGATACGGTCCAGGTCCGCCTTGGGGATTCGGGCAGGTGCTTGTACCTCCAGGGTGCCGTCGGGCAACACCTTGGCGGTGACGGTCTTCTTACGCCGTACACTCCGCACGATCCTGACGTTCATTGGCTCATTATGATCTCGTGCTGCGGGGCGAGACCGCGCAGTCCGCGTGCTATCTGCAGGGCAACCAGCGCCCATAGTACGAGCAGGATGTTATACGACATCTTGATCTCGACATCGGGCGACGCGGCGACCGGGTTCAGCGGGTGCAGAATCAGGCGTGCCTGGGCCAGGAGGAAGAGGATGATGCCGGCCATCGCCACGTTCAGCAGGGCCGATACGCGCCGGCTCTGGATCAGGGCGCCGCCCAGATGCACGACGGGCGCCACCACCAGAATCTGAAGGCCGAACATCCAGCGCGGCTCGCCCCACGAGATTCCGCCCCAGGCACGGACCATCACCACAACGCTCGTCAAGATGTAAGGAAACATTTGATCACGTATTGCGATCGCTCCACACTCCGGGCGATCGCCGTCAGAGGATCCAGCCGCCTGACCTCCAGGCGCGCCTGGTCGAGGGAGCTCGTCAGCTCGCGTCGTAGCTTTAGCAGACGCTCTTCGGGCACCCCGCTCCGGCGCGCCATCTCTAGAAACGCCTCGCTGCCGCCCCCCGCCTGCAGGAAGGGCAGGACGCTATCTTTCATGCGCTGTAGATTGGCTGCCGAAACGAAGGTCAGGACGTCGGTGGCCTCGGCAGCCGCTAACGCCGCCAGGTCACCGTCCAGATCGACCAGTTCACGTTGGGCAATCTCATCCAATGCCGTCAGGAGGGCGCGCAGGGGCGCTGTCACCTGGTCGCGATAAGCCAGCATGTGACGGCTCCAACCCTCGTCACTGGCCAGGTGGCAGAGGTAACCCAACACGAAAGCGCGTTCGCGGTCCGGCAGCCGCGCATACGGGACACGCAACAGCGCGGACTGCTGCTCCACGAAATAGGCACTCCGCGCCTCCAGATGGCGGTCGGACCGGTCCTTGGGCACGAAATGGGTTATCACCTGATCCATACCATCCACGAACTTGTCGACGTCGGGCGCCAGACAGCCGAACAAAAAATCGCCGTAGATTTGGGCCGGTAGCGTCGCCAGAGTTGGGAAGAGGCGCTCAGCAATAACCAGATGGGTAAAAAAGGGCGGCATAGCCCGCTGCCTCTCATCTTCAGCTACCCTTGCGAAGGTTACAAACCTTCGCAAGGGTTTTAGAGTTCCCGCACCGCGAGGCTCATATTGTAACCCCAAGCGGCATAACAATCAAGTCCGTGACAGACGTATCCTGGCATCTTTTCTTCCGTTACTACAGGTGGCAAACTTACGGCCTGATGGCGAAGGAGTTGAGGCTATGAAACTGTCCGCCCCAGTCGTCATCGCCAGCCTTGTACTGGCCCTCATGCTCGGCCTGGCTATTGGCGCGAGAAGCACTGCACCAGCCACGGCCGCACCGCCGGTACCTGAGAGCATGATAGATGGCCTTCTATGCCGTAGCGTACTGGTCGAAGACTTTGAAACGACGCCAGACGGCGTTACCGCCCTCGACCGGGGTTGGAAGCTCGATCCGCTGCCGCAACTGCCGGAGTCCGGCAACGTCGGCTGGCACTTGCTGAGCCCCTTCGGGTCCGCTGAAATCTCCACTGTGGACCTGTTTGGCCCCAATGACACCAAGCTTTGCGCAGACAATGTTGGTGGCCTCGCCAACGACCTCCAGCCGGACCTGGTTCTCCCCGCTGGCGCCACGCCCGGTACCGGCCTGTCCGACGGCAGCACAAGCGAGCGTCTGCCTGCCGCCTTCAGCGGCGACGAAGCCGTCTGGTTCGGCAATCCGTTCCGGGTATCCTCTGCGGATTTTACCCCTCCTATCACCCCCACTATCACCGACACGGTGGGGTCCTATGCTGATGACTCCGCGAATTTCTTCGGGGACCCGCAGCCCTGCGACTCCAACTCCGGCTACACCTCTAAAGGCGGCCCCTACGAGGGCTCCCTGACCTCACCTCCGCTGAACGCCGGTCCAGGCAGCATCCTCACCTTCCGCACCTGGTGGGAGATCGAAAGCGTCCGCCCATCTACCCACGACCTGATGGAGGTCCTGGTCTCCAAGAATGGCGGGCCGTGGATCCCGGTCAAGACCCTCAACCCAACCAGCGATCCGCCTGCTGGCGCGCCCAACCGCCCCATGACCCAGTGGGTCGAAGTCGCCGTCGACCTGACCCCTATCGTCGGCCAGGCCCTGGATGATCTGCGCGTCCGCTTCTACTTTAACACGGTGGATAACCTGTACAACGGCTGGCGCGGCTGGCTCATCGACGACGTCGCAATCCGCCAGGCGCTGGTCTTCGGCGAAGTCCGGGATTGCCAGGGCAATCCTCTGGCCGGGGCAACGGTGACTATCGACGGAACATCCCTATCCGCAGTCACCAACAGCGCCGGCTTCTACGCCATTTATCCCATACTTAGCGGCCAGCCGGTGATCGTCCAGCCGGGCACCTATACACTCCGCGCCTCGAAGGCAGGCTTCACCCCTGTCGTCCAGGCCTTCGTCGTCGGTGAGGTGTGCGGCATCGAAGTTAACTTCACCGGCCCCTTCTGCCTGCCCCTGCAGCAAATCTGGCCACCCTTCGCTGCCTACCTGCCCGTGCTCAACGTCGTCGACACCCAGGCCGGGTATAGCACCCGCGTCGAGGTTCAGAACATGGGCAATGAGGATGCGATCGCAACGCTGACGCTATACGGCGCATCGTTGGACGACTGCATTTCTTCGCCGCTTGAAACGGAAACGTCCGGACTCATCCGGCCGGGGACGGCGTGGGTTTTCGACAACAAAGTGATCTCGACCGCGGCCCGCGCGGGTATTGTCCGTTCCTCCCTGCCCAGTGGCACCGGCAACCCACCGCCCCTGGCCGTCGAAGTCCTGCGCACCGGTATAGCGATCCCAACGGGCACCCTAAGAGTTTCCTCTACGTACAATGGCGTCACGCGCGAGTTACTCGGCGTCGAAGACACGTTCTTTGGTGGGTTCACCTACTACACGCCACTACTGTACGGGTCGCGTCGTGGCCTGACCTCCTGGATCTACATCCAGAATGCCGGCGATCGTTGTACGCTGGTGGACGTCAGTTTTCATCAACAGGGGGACTGTCTGCGAACGCAGATCATGCGCATCGACAACCTGGCTCCCGGTGAACATTATGCCCTGGACGTGGCCTCAACTGTGGGGACTGACTGGATCGGGTCGGCCACGATCAGCGCGGGCCAGCCCCTCGCCCTGGCGGTGGATAACGTGGGCAATGACTTGCTGATGACCTACACTGGCCTGCCTTCCACCCTGGACTACACCTTCGAGGACCCAGGCGACGCCGACTCGTCGGCCGGCTCCCAGGTCAATTATGCGCCGCTCGTATTCCGTGAGGACCAGGGCTGGGACACGGTGATCCAGGTCCAGAACCTCAGCAGCGTCGCCAAGGCGAAGGTTAAGGCCTACTTCCTGGATGCCAGTGGCAACGTGATCGTGACGCTGGTTGATTGGATCTGCCCACGCGGGTCGGAAAGTTTTAACCTCGCCCCGATCTCCAGCTTCAAGGCCAATTACGTGGGCGCCGCGCGCGTTGAATCCCAGGATTGGTGGACACCGGGTGACCCGCCAGTGCCCTTCCCGCACATTTCCTCCGTGGCCCAGCTCATCAAATACGAAGGCCCCGCCCGGCTGGTAGTCCTGGAGGGGATCACCTACAACCTGTTGCCCGAATTCAATGCCTATGACTGGCAAACCGGCGAGAGGGAAAAGTTCAGCCGGGCGCTGTTGGCGATCCCTTCCATATTGCGGAAGAGCCGTGAGTTGACCAGCGAGATTGCCATCCAGAACGCCGTCCCGGTCCCCGGCTTCACAGACGTCGCGATCTACTTCTATGACGCCAACCGGCTGGTCGACTATGTTTGCCAGAAGATCCAAAACGGTGAGGTGGACTACATCGACTTGAACACGTGGAGTTTCATCTCACCTGGCTTTGCGGGATCGGCGGTCATCTCGGCGACGTATTGGGAGCACGACATTCAGGATCCAATAACAGGCGAACCCCGCAACGTGGTGGGCCTGGCCGCGGTCAGGGTAGAACGAATGGGGACTGTGCTGGGGACCGACTTTCCGGGCGACGAGAGCACCGGATCGGAAGGGCAGCCTATTCCGGTCCAATTCCGCTTCCGCGGGCCGCCAGACTCCGGTCCGCAGTGTCCTGGGCAGCCGTGAACTTATAGAATTACTCCGTTTAGTCTTGGCTGCCAGCCCCGCCCAGCTTCGCGCGCGCGTCCTTGATCCAGGGTAGCGGGATACCGCAGATAAACTTGAGCGGCTTATCGCCGGTGTTGCGGTATTGGTGGAGGACGTCGCCGGGAACGAAGGCAACGTCCCCTGGTCCAATGCGTTTCACCTCATCGCCGATGAGGAGCTCGCCCTCGCCTTCAACGATGTAGTTCTCGTGTTCAAACCAGTGGGTATGTCTCGGGGTCCAGCCTCCCGGCGCCACTTCAATGATGCGCATCGCATAATTCGGCGCGCCGTCACGCTTCTCATCAATCACCCAGCGAATAGTTGCGCCCTTGGCCCCTTCGTCGTGCACGACCTGCGCCTCGCAAGCGGTGTAGTGTTCAACCTTAGCCATGTAGCCCTCCTCGTCAAGCTGTTTTGCCCGCTAAGTATACACGGAATCCGTTCTTTTCTCAAGCGCACGATTGCACCCGGTGTAAATCGTGCTAAAATAAAGCTTATGAACCCTTTTCGACACATCCGCATCTAACTATGCAAGCGACACACGACGAGACCGAGCTTCTAACGGCACTTCAGTCCGGCGACCGCGCTGCCTTCGCCCGCCTGGTCGAAACATACGAGAGCCAGGTGTATAACCTGGCCCTCAAGCTCCTTCAGGATGAAGACGAGGCTGAAGATGTGCTGCAGGAAACGTTCCTGAGCGCCTACCGTGGCCTGGCCACCTTTGAGGGCCGCTCGAGGTTGTCGACCTGGATTTATCGCATCGCTACCAACGCCAGCCTGATGCGGCTGCGCAAGGATAAGAGCCGGGCAGCTACGGTCTCCCTGGACGATTCCGCCGACCTGGAGGACTGGCAGCCGCCCCCACGAGAGCTGATCGACTGGTCCGGTGCGCCCGACGAGATTTTGTTGAGCGAGGAGGCACGAAGGGTAATGGACGAGGCCGTCACGGCCTTGCCCGAGAGTTTGAAAGTGGTGTTTGTGTTGCGTGACATCGAGGGCCTGCCGGCCGCCGAGACAGGCGAGATTCTCGGCCTGTCCGTCCCGGCGGTAAAGTCCCGGCTGCACCGGGCACGACTGATGCTGCGCGATCGATTGTCGAGCTACTACGCTGAGCGGGTTGAGAATAAGGTGCGATAAGCGAAATGAACGAGAAGAGATGCAAAGAGTTGTTGGGGCAGTTGTCGGACTACATTGATGGGGAATTGGGAGCTGAGTTGTGCGCCGAGATCGAACGGCATTTGTCAGGCTGTGACAATTGCCGCGTCGTAGTCGATACCCTGCGCAAGACGATCATCCTGTACAAGACTCAACCACGCGCCGACGTCCCGGATCGGGTGCACGAGGAGTTGATCAAGGTGTTAGATTTGGATAGGCTACAAGGCTTTGGAACGTGATGCGTGATGCGTGTTGCGTGAGAGGAAACCACTATGACTTATGAGGAGTGGATGGCTTCCGTGCCGCCGGAGTTTACAAACGACCCGCTTTGGCGTATGGAGGTGTTTCGGCTTGCTACTCACTGTCATTCCCGCCGAACGCGGTTACAAGCTGAGAGAGGACCACACACCTTACATCATAGACACTACCCTCATTCTCGATAACCCTCCCATGCCCTAAACATACGCAACACGCAATACGCAACACGTCTCATCCACCCCGCATAACCGGCCTGGCCGCCACCAGCATGATCGCCGTGATGGTCACCGCCGAGCTCACACACCACATACAGACTGCGCCAATCACCAACGGCTCCAACGCCGTCAGATACGCCGAGAAGATCGTCCCCGTCAGGGCGACCCCGAACAAGGCCAGCGGCGCATACGCCGCCAATCCACCGCGCCCAAATTCACCCCATGCCCACAAGCCGAGGATGGCCAGGTAGGCCAGGAAGCCCAGGAGCGCGACCGGAATCCCCGCGACTTGCGAATAAGGGCTGTTCTGGACGGCGTCGCAGTTGCCCACCGGGCCACAGATAGCTGCCTTCTGGCTCAGCTTGACGAAGGTCAGATAGCCGGAGATGCCCAGGCCGACAACGGCCAGAATAGGAATACTCCAGCGCTTCCATGCTCGCTGGACGCCTGGCTCCTCTGCCTGGACAACCAGGCCGCCGCTACGACTCATGCTACGCACTGTGCCCACGCCGACGAAACCAACAGCCAGGATCATTCCGGCCAGGACCGCCAGGGCAATGTTGTTTGCGACCGGGTCCTCCTGGCGGGCACCAGCCTGCGCGGGCAGTACCGGTACGGGGCTGGCACTCAGTTCGTTGGGATTAAGCCCCGGCAGTGCCGGATAATCCACGCCGTTGCGTGCCAGGCAGTTCTCAATCTCGACCGGAAGCTGCTGGCGGATCTCGTCTGCGCCGATGAGTGCGCGGTCGCCTATAGCCAGTAATGGCACACCCAGTTGCTCGCGCGCAATCTGGTACTTCTTACCGGCAGCCAGAAACAGATCGTAGTTGCGGACGTTTGAGATTTCGAGATAGGCAATCTGCAAGCGGTCGCCGTATCGCGCGTGGATAAGGGGCATGACTTCTTTAAGCGCAATCTGGCAGTGGGGGCACTCTTTGTCGTAGAAGAAGATGGCCCGCGCTACGCCTGGACCCGCGGCCACGGGCGAGGCCAGGGTGCCCAGGAGTATGGCGAGGCCGATAAAGGCTAAAAGACCTCGTCGTCGCATCTTTTGGCGGATTCTCCTTTGGTATTCGTAGGACAAAATGCCATTCTGTCCTACCTTTCGCCTCCTTAATTCTAGCATTGGCAGGTCAAAATCTGGTCCAAGACCCGTCCAGGTTGAGTCAAATTTCCCTTCTACTTAACGCTAATATCCACAAAGGCCGTCATCCCCCACCTCAGACCGGCCTCCGTTCCCTGCTCCAGGTCGATCTTCACGACGTACACCATGTCCCCGCGCCGCTCTACCGCCTGCGGCGCAATCTGTGCCACCTTGCCCTTGAACTTCTTATCTGGCAGCGCGTCCACGCTCACCTCCACCGCCTGCCCGACCTGCACCTGCGCCACGTCCACCTCGCTTAAGTCTTTGGTCTCCACGCGCAGCCGTGACAGGTCGCCGATGGTCAGCACCGGAAGCTGCGGCGAGGCCAGCTCGCCCACCTCGACGTTCACCTGCCCGACGGTGCCGGCAAAAGGTGCTGTCAATGTAGCGTCTTCCAGGGCGGCCTTCGCCGTCGCCAGGCCGGCTTCCGCTTCCGCCACACCCGCTTCCGCCACCGCAATGTCCTCCGCGCGCGCACCGGCTTTGGTCAGATTCAGCTTCGCCACCGCCTGGTCAACCTGGGCCTGTGCCGCCTGCATCTGGCCCACCGCTTGCTGGACAGCAGCCTGAGCCGCGTTCAAGTCTTCCTGCCGCGTTCCCGCTTTCAACTCCTCGTATTTCAGGCGGGCAATTTCCAGGCCTTGCTCTGCTTGCTGGACCTCAGCCTGGGCGCTTTCGTAGGTGCCCTTCTGGTAATCGCTCGGGTCATCCTTGAGATTGCCTAAGGCGTCGCGGCGTGTCTGGGCGCCGAACAGGCGGTTTTTCGCCAGCTCAACTTCCTGAGCCGCAATGTCCAACTGGTGCTGAGTGGCTCCGGCCTGCGCCTTGGCCAGATTGGCCCGGGCTAAAGCCAGGCCACCTTGGGCCGAGGCCAACCCGGCCCGGGCCGCTTCCACCCCGGCCTCGGCCTGGGCGATTTCCTCTTGCCGCGCCCCGGCCTGCGCCTTCGCCAACTGCGCTTTCGCGGACTGTAACGAGGCTTCTGCCTGCCGCACCGCGTTCTCCAGGTCGCGCGTGTTTTGCCGCGCCAGCGGCTGCCCGGCCGCTACCGCGTCACCTTCTTTGACCATGACCTCCGCCACCCGTCCCGGCGTCTTAAACGCCATCTTGGCC
>JBBITV010000059.1:0-13023 GCA_037440585.1 Chloroflexota bacterium | reverse complement strand
TAAAAGTCGACCGTAAATCGTCTCCAGCTCCCGCGCGTTCTCCTCAATACTCTTCACCGGCGGAATCTGGCGACGAAGCTGCTCCACCAGGCTACGGTCCTCGATCAACCGGCGCATCTTGGCGGCCAGGTCGCTGGCGTCTCCCGCCTGGAACTGCAGCCCGGCGATGCCGTCCGGCACCAGCCCCGCCATCCCGCCGATGTTGGAGGCGATCACGGGGATGCCAACCAGGTTGGCCTCGTGGATGTTGATGGGCGAGTTCTCGTACCAGATGGAGGGCACGACCAGCACATCGATGCCGGAGAGGGCCTGTCCTACGGGGGCGTTGTCAATCTCGCCCATAAAGTGAAAGCCGGGGTGGCGCGCCATCGCCTGCAATTGGGTACTGTAGCCCGGATCGTAGGCGGGATTGCCGTAGATCACCAGCTCCGCCTCGGCAGAGTCCAACTGGTTGAAGGCTTCGACCAGGATATGGACGCCTTTGTGGCGCAACAGCGTGCCGATGTAGCCAAAGCGCACCCGGGACGAGGGTGTGGGGGAATAGTCCTGGAGGATATCCGGGCGCAGCCCGTAATCCGATACCTGGATGCGGTCGGCGCGGTAGCCATTCTCCACCAGCTTTTGTTTCACAAAGGCGGAAGGCGAAATGATCACGTCTGCCTGCTCCAGGCAGTGCTTCAGGTAGGCATTACGGTACACGAACAAGGGCGCCAGCCCCGGCCAGAGCAGGGCGCGCTGGGCCGGGCTGACGTTCAGCTCCGCGCAGGCGGGACACTTAAGGCCACCCAGAGGCCCGCTGCACCGCGCCAGGTTCAAGCGGAGCAACTGGGCGTTGTGGCAGATAAACCAGAAGTCGGCCAGGGTGACGACGACGGGCACACCCTGCCGTTTGGCGACGGGGATCAGTCCCGCCGACAGCTTGAAAAGATGCTGCACGTGGATCACGTCAGGCTGGATCTCTTCGATGAAACGGGCAAAGCAGACTTCTATGCCTTTGTTCTGCGTGCGGACCATGAATAGACGCAGCAAGTTTTCCTGCAAACCGGGCGGATTGAAGTAAACCCGGCGTACCGGCAGACCGTCGTAGACCTCGTCGGTCTCGTGTAGCTCCTCGGGGACGGAGTTTTCTTCGCGGGTATAGATCCACACCCGGTGGCGTTTGCTCAGCTCCTTGGCCAGGTTGTAAGTGTACACTTCGGTGCCAGCCAGATGTCTGGGCAGAAACTGGTGTACCACCTGGATGATTCTCATCAGCCTGACTTGCCTTTCCAGTTATGGAGTTGTGCAAAGACTTTGAAGAAGATCGTCTGCTGGTAAGCGGCGCGCTCTGCTTCCAGGCAGGCGATGGCCTGGCTCTGCTCCCTGCGGATCTCCTCCAGGTTGGCAACGTGCTCGTCTCGGCCCTGAATTAGGGTCTCCAGGTTGCGGGCATGTTGCTCCAGGTTGGCGATGTGCTCGCTCTGTGCCTGGCGGATCTGTTCCAGGTTGCGGATATGCTGTTCCAGGCCGGCTATGTGCTCGTCCCGAGCCCGGATCAGCGCTTCCAGGTTGCGGGCGTGCTGCTCCAGGCCGGTTATGTGCTTTGCCTGCTGCGCACGGAGGGCGCGCTCTGCCTGGAGTGCCCGCTGCTCCGGGGTGATCCGCCCCCAGACGGCCTTGTCTGGCGCAAGGTGGGGCTGCCGGCAAAAGCGGGTCAGGGGCTCAGTGACGGCCTCCCAGGTCAGACTGGCTGCCATCCGCTGAAAACGGACCTGATAAGCCTGGCGCAGGTTGGGCGTATCCAGCAGGCGCAAAAGGGCGGCTGTGATCTGCTCTACGTTCTCAACATCCACCAGGATACCCAGTTCATGGGTGGCGATCAACTTGCTCAGGGCGTCACCGTGAGTGGCCACGATAGGCAGGCCCGCCCAGATATAGTCTAGCAGTCGCGTGCGGAAGGCAAACCGGGTCTCCGCCGTGGCAAAGTGGAGCGAGACGCCTACGTCCGCTTCCAGCAGGTAATTCGGCCAATCTTCGTAAGCGACCCACTCGCCGAAGAATACGTGCCGGTCCAGCAAGCCCAGCTCCTGGGCCAGGGCCTGAGCCCGTTGCCGTATGGGCATGTCCGGCACCTGCTCATTGGGATGCCGGGTGCCAGGGAAGATAAGCTTAACCTGCGGGCGCTGCAAGACGATCTGGGCGACGGCGCGGATTAAGGTCAACGGGTCCAGCCATTCCCAGATTCCGCCGCCCCAGAGGATGACCTGGTCGTCCGGGGCAATGCCGGATACTATTCCTTTGAGTACTGGTTTTGTGTGGCGCGGAGGCTCCGACGGCAGACCGAAGGGCACCACATCGATCAGGCTGCGCAGGGTGGGGTCGGCGTCGTAGGTGAGGGGGTTGAGGCGCCCCTGGGCCATGAGCAGGCCCAGCCAGAGATCGCGCTGCTCCTCACTGGCGCAGAGGAAAAAATCGCCGGCACGGAAGGCGGTCTGGAGGACGGCTACACCATAATCGCCCATGTGCAGCCGGTCGTCCGGCGGCAGGCTGCGGTTCATCTCCAGACCCTCCAGGGGATAGGGCACGTAGGTGTCAATCACTAGCGGCTTCTCAATCTCCGCAAGCCAGGGACAATCGGCCAGCAGGTAACTGAAGGCCACCACCACGTCAGCATCAGCGATCAAGTCGCTCAAGCTTTCGGGCTGGCCGCGCTGAAAGGGCCGCATAGCGAAGCCCTCGCCTGCCAGCGCCGTCTGTCCCGGCACGGCCAGCGTCACGTCGAACTCTTGGCTCAAAGCGCGGGCAAACTGCCAGTAGCGAATGCCCGGACCGGCCATGCGGACATCGACGAGGTCGTGGCTGATAATCAGGACCCGGCTCATGGTGGCCTCGAGGTCAAGGCTTCCGAAGTCTCTAAGACTTCGGAAGTCTTCGTACTTGGTACTGAAGAGGACGGTTTGCGCGCCACGACATACGCCTCAAACGGCCGGTCCAGTCGTTCAAAGGCCCGGGCGATTTGCGTGAAACGAAGGTGGTTGTGGCCCTCGAGCTCATTCAAGGTGATGTGCATCGCTTCTAGCCGGGCGTTGATCTCGGTCTCCAACCGGTCGAGCATCCAATCCGTCTCAGGATAGACCAGCAGGCGCACACCAAGCATGCGCACAGCCCGAACGAGACGGTGCAGGGGGTTCAGCCCCGTCCGGGCACCCCGCCGGGGCACCTGCACCGGTTTGAGCGCCCGTGCAAATGCATCCCCTGTGGATGCCTTCTGGTCTGATGGCCGTGAGATATCCGCCAGCAGGTCCCCCAGGTACGGTGCCGGCGAGGACGGATTCTCGCCCATTTCCCATTTAGGAAAGCCGGCCAGTTCCAGAAAAAAGCCCAGCAGCCGGGGGTGGTAAAAGGCCACGTGACCAAAGTGCAGCCAGTACATTTCGAGATGGGAGACCAGAGCCCTGACATTGGGTGTAGTCAGAAGGACGACGCCGCCCGGCCGCAGGGTGCGATACATTTCGCGGGTGAGCTGCAGGACCGTTTGGTACGGTAAGTGCTCGACCAGGTGTGCGGCGAAGAAGCCGTCTATGCTGTTTTCAGGTAGTGCGTGCAGGTAATCGAGCGCATCTTGCTGAATGATGTTTAGACCACGGGCCTGGCCCGCCTGACAACATACGCGATCACTGTCCACACCGGTGGCCTCGAAGCCATGTTCATTCAGCAACTCGACGAAATTTCCTTCGCCGCAACCCAGGTCCACAATCGTGTGGCAGCCAGAAAAGAACGGCAAATAAAAGCGATGCATCCGCTTCTGGTCTTCGGCCACCACCGGTAGCCACCGCAAAAAGGCGTAGTCCAGACCTTCAGGTGTGTCGCTCGTCATACCTTGACCGGATGGTCAACTGCCAGCGGCCGGTGCTCCCAGCGGCAGGGTGTGTAGATCAACCCGAATCGTTCGTGCAGCCGGCCCGTCCGCACGCGAAAGGTGTACAGCCGATGCTGATGGTCGTAGGCGTGCTGGAGCATCTGATCGTAGCAGGCGACCGAGAATTCATAGGTGCCCTCCAGCAGCGGCAGCGACACAATGGTGTAGTCAATCTCGCCCTCGCCCTCGATGTGCTCGATGGGATACCCCGAGAACCGGGTGTTCGGCCCACTCACGTGCAGTCCATCAGACCGATAGACGGCTACACCAAAAACCGGCTGTTCGATACGCCGATGCGCCTTGTAGTGAATGCGCGCCGTCAGCGGCTCGCTCGTGAAGAAGATCTGGCGCTCTCGTCCAGAACCATCCAGAAAACGCACGCCGGTGATCTCCACTTCGCGTGTTCCCCAGCGTTTCCGCAGCTCGCCCGTCTCACCTCCGTCGCCTCTTTCATTCGGGAAGGATGCAGGTGGGAAGTCAGCCTGCTCCTTCCGATGGACATACCTCAGGTAACGATCAATCACCTCGTAGGCTGGCCCTTCCTCGTGAATCCGGCCCTTTTCGAGCCAGATGACCCGGTCGCACAAGTTCTGCACCGCCGCCAGATCATGCGAGACAAAGACAATGGTCTTGCCCTGGAGGCGAAAACGATGAATCGCGTCCAGGCACCGCTGTTGAAAGGCCTCGTCGCCCACCGCCAGGACTTCGTCGATCAGTAAGATGTCTGGATCAACATGGATAGCCACGGCGAATCCTAGCCGCACGTACATCCCGGACGAGTAGTACTTGACCGGCACATCAATGAAACGCTCCATCTCGGCGAAGGTGACAATCGCATTGAAGCGCTGCACGATTTCCCGACGGCTCAAGCCCAGGATGGAACTGTAGAGGTAAATGTTCTCGCGGCCGGTGAGATCGGGGTGGAAGCCCGCGCCCAGTTCCAACAGAGCCGAGACCCGACCGTTAACCGTGAGCCGGCCGTCGGTTGGTTCCAGGATGCGGGCGATAAGCTTCAAGAGGGTGCTCTTGCCAGCGCCATTCTGCCCGATAACAGCAATGCTCTGCCCGCGTGGAACGGCAAAGCTGATGTCGCGCAGCGCCCAGAATTCCTCCCGCCGTCCATTCCCCTTTAGGAAACTGATAGCCAGTTCTTGAAACGAGCGCGGGCGGTCGTGTTGAAGGATAAACCGTTTGGAGACTTCGGAGAACTCGACGGCGGGTGCCAGGTCATGTTCGATTCGATGTTCATCAAAGCCATCATTCCGCTCCTTCGCTCCTCTCAAGGACGAGGTTGTGCGTCGTGGCAGGGAAATAGCCATGTTAGACCTCCTCTCCGAACACCCGGCTGTAGCGTACAAAGACCAGGTAGCCTATCGCTAATACCACCAGGGCGGTGACCAGCGTGCGCAAGAGGAAGTCGAACGCCGGCTGACCCGGCGGAGCGCCGTCCGGCGTACCATAGAGGATCAGGCGGTAGGTGTCGATCAACGAGGCCATAGGATTCACCCACCGGACCAGGCGATGGATGTCAAGATTCAGCCCGAGCACGACTCGCTGCGTCGGGAGGATGTCGATAGGATAGAAGATCGGCGTCAGAAAAAACCAGGCGAGCAGGAAAACGTCCATGATCACACCTGTATCCCGGTAGAACACGTTCAGGGTGCTCAGGATGAACCCCAGGCCCAGGGTGAATAGAAACTGGGTGAAAATGACCACCGGCAGCAACGCGGCCCACATGGTGATGGGGATCTGGAACACCAGGATCATCCCGAACAGGACCACCAACGCCAGTAAGAAGTTGACCATGTTCGACAGAACCGCCGAGAGTGGTAGGACTTCGCGTGGGAAGTAAACCTTCTTCACCAGGTTGGCATTGCTGACGATGCTCTGGATCGATCCCATGATCGATGTCGAGAACCAGTTCCAGGGAAGCAGCGCGCACAGGACGAAGATCGGGAACTTCTGAATCGTGTTATTGGGTATCATGATCGTGAATACGACGGTGAACACCAACATCATAAGCAGCGGGTTCGCCAGCGACCACAGGAAGCCGAGGACGGATTTCTTGTACCGGACCTTGAGGTCACGGATGACCAGATTGCGGATCAGTTCGCGGTAGGTCACTAACTCGCGTAGACGGTAGCCAAGGCTCATAACCACCAATGTCCAAATCTCAATGACCAAATCCCAATGACCAAATCCCAATGACCAACCCCCTTGGGATTTGGTCATTGATCATTGGCCATTGGTCATTGCCCGGTCATACACTTCGACGATCCGCCGGGCGATACTCTGCCAGTCATACCCCATCACCCGTTGGCGTAGCCCCTGGCCGATGCTCCGCGCGCACTCTGGGTCGTCCACGAGATCGCTGATCCGCTGGGCTAACGCGGCCGTATCGGGCCGTGGGGCATATATGCCCAGATCGGCCAGGTATTCCCGGCTCACCGGGGTGTCGAAGGCCACCGTGGGCAGGCCCATGGCCATGTAGTTCAGCAGCTTACCGCTGCCTTCGGTGGCTGAGAGCTTGGGCGCGACTGCTACGTCACCCAGGGCCAGGTACTTAGGCGCCTGTTCGTAGGGAATCCGCCCGGTAAAGGTGGCATGGCCATTAAGACCTAAGTCATCGGCCAGCCTACGATAAATCGCCTCACTGGGATAGCCCATGATCAGGAAGTGCACGTCACGCCGGACCTGCAAGACTTGAGCCGCCGCTTGCAGAAGCAGGCTGGTCCCCTGGTGCTCCGCCAGTAGGCCCAGGTACACGACCACCTGGCGGTCCAGCGGAATGCCTAACTGTGCTTTGAGTGCGGTTATGGCTGGCTCTTCCGCAGATGTGCGTGGGTAGAATAGTTTGGGGTTCACGCCGTCGGGTACCGGATGAATCTTTTCCGCCGAGCTCCCAAACTCGCGTATCAACAGGTCGGCGGCGTGGTACGAGCTGGTCATGATGGCATCTACCGTATGGTCCAGCCAGGTCTCCAACCACCGCGCCGGGCGATAGAACGGGCCGTGGGGATTGAGGAAATGGTGGTCGACCATCTCGCTGGTCATGCTGCCCTGGAAGTCTAACACCAGGGGCACGCGCCAGAGCCGGGCCACCGGCCAGCCCAGGCAAGCACCTTCGTGTGTGTGTGCGTGGATGATGTCCGGCCGCTCGCGCAGGGCAACGCGGAGAAGCCGTGGCGCCAGGAGCAGGTCGAACACGAGCTTGTGGCGGGATGAGCCGACCTCGTAATGTGGCCGCCACGGTACCGGCCGCGTGCGCACTATGTGGACCCCTGGCACGTCGCGGCCCTTAAAGTAGGTTACGATCGTCACACGATGTCCAAGCGCTTCGAGTGCGCGCGCTTCCTCCAGGATGCGTACATGGCAGCCGTAGTCCCCGAAGAAGGACGTCGGCGCGACCATGAGCACTTTGTAGTCAGGTGTTCTGTTCATCCAGTCTCCTGCCAGCGGAACCCGACGCGGCCTCTTCCATCTCCGCGATTAAGGCCAGCTTGGCCGGGCGCGGTAAGCGCCGCAGGGCAGCCTCACGCTGTTGAGCCACCCGCTGGCTGGTGCAGGTTTCCCAGTAGACCAGCCGCACCGGCCGGCGACCACGGGTGTAGCGCGCACCTCGACCTGAATTGTGAGCCGTAACACGCCGCCCCAGGTCTGTGGTCCAGCCGGTGTACAGAGTTCCGTCAGCACATTCTAGAATATATACGAGGTACACAGGTAGACAGGTAGGCAGGTAGACAGGGCGACCTGTTGTACCTGTGTACCTGTCCACCTGTCTACCTATTTCACGCATTACGTTCTTCGTTTTACCCCTATCGAGCCAAACAACATGCTGCGCAACCGGTCACGGCCCACGCCGGCTGTGTCTGGCGTACTGGATGGGGATTCTCCTGGCAGGTGTAGTTCGTCACGGGCCGTACGCGATGCTGTGAAGAAAGCTGCGAGGCCCTCGGCGTCCGCGGTAGCTACAACCTGCCGCAGGGTCTGCAAGCTGGTCATGCACGAGTCGAGCCAGCGGGCAATGTTAGGGCCGTTCGTCAGACACAGGTCGCGCAGTGTTTCGGGTTGCTCGTCGGCGAGTGCAGTGGCGTCGTGGAAATCGGCGGCTGCCATCTTGCGCATCTCATCACGCCAGAGAGCGCTGCCCGCTACTGCATGCAGCAATACCGCCGGCATCAGATATGGGAGATGGCTGGTTGCAGCGACCAGGCCATCGTGCTCAGGCGCGTCTAGAAAATAGGGCCTGGCACCTATCGCCGTCACCACGTTGGTGACCATGCGCACAGCCTCAGGGTCGACACCCGGCGCAGGCACCAGACAGTACAGTGTACCCTCGAAAAGGTCGGCCCGCGCCGATTCCAGGCCTCCAGCTCGACTGACTAGTGGATCACCCCCGACAAAATGAACTCCCGCCGGGAGCAATTCTTGCGCCCATCGCATAATCTGATCCTTGGTGCTCGCCGTATCAGTGATGATCACTCCCGGAGATAGAACTGGGCTGAGCGCCTGGAAGGTTTCTTTCACTGCCATGATGGGCAGTGAAAGGATGATGAATCCAGCACCTTCGCAGGCCGAGATCAGATTCCATTCTGTCCGATCAACAGCCCCCAGCTTCTGCGCCCGGCCCGCATCAGCGTGCTCTTTGTCGTGGCCGACAATTTCGAAGTCTGTCTTGACTTTTTGTAAGGCCAGCCCCAGAGAGGTTCCAATCAATCCGAGGCCGACGATGGTAATGCGGGGCTTTGCCATTTTAGTCCTTCAGATTTCAGCACTACGACATACCGTCGGCTTTTTGCAATGCTTCCAGCAAGGCCCCCTCGGGTGTCAAAGCCATTTCTGGACGCTGCGGCTCCTGATGCCGCCGGATCAACTCCACGGACAAAGGATCGCAGCCGGTAGATTGAGCTAACGCTGCGCTCCGCTCTGGGTGGCGCAGGTGCACGTAGAACGCGTAACGCCAGCTCTCGGGGCGATCCTGCGCAATGCGCATTAGCAGCCCGGGCGCAAGTGCCTTGAGCAAGACGATGGCGACGCGGTGCCAGAGCCGGACGCCTTCTGCTTTGGCGACGTCGTGCAGGAGGGCGGCCTGGAATAGAGCCGGGTGGGTGTGCCCTTGCGCCCGCAGAGCATGGACGATATCGAGACAATGGCGCTGATCGGCGCGTGGCATTTGCCGGAATAATGCTTGTTGGGCGGGGGTTAGGAAGGCATCGAGAACAGCCTGCTCATCGGGCTGGACGCGCGCGTTCAGCGCCCGGAAGAATTGACGGACACGATACATTACATGCCCAGGATCAATCCCTGCAATAATGAGATTGGCGGCCCGATGATCGCCCAGAGAATATTGACCCGTAAAAATGATCCGGAAAGGATCAGAAAGATCAAGATCAGCGGCCCGTATTGTTCTAATCGTGCCCACGTGTACGACCAAGGGTATGGTAGCAAGCCTACCAATACGCGGAACCCATCCAGCGGTGCGATTGGAATCAGGTTGAACACCATGAGCAAGATGTTAAAGCCGACAATATAACTCAGGGTGATGGTAAGAACTGGCGGCGCCTCGACTGGGACCAGCAGAAGTCGCACTAGAGCCGCGACCACGATAGCCACCAGCAAGTTCATCAGAGGGCCAGCCGCTGAAACCAACAGTCCGCCTTGCTTCACGCCCACCCGCAGATTGTAAGGGTTGTACGGCACGGGTTTCGCCCAACCGATGCCAGCAACGTAGAAGAGTAACGTACCGAGAACGTCCAGGTGGGCGCGGGGGTCGAGGGTGAGACGGCCCTGATAGCGTGGCGTTGGGTCGCCTAGCTGGACGGCGGTCCAGGCATGGGCAAATTCGTGGAGCGTCAAGCCCAACACCAGTGCTACCGTCAACACCACCAACTGCGAAATACTCGTAAACCCCAACCCCACTGCCTTCAGTCTCCAAGAACGTGGTCTTCGCTCCACAGACTAAACTATTATAGCACAAATCAACTCTCACGCAAATTCATGAAGCGTCTTAATACGGCCTCAAGTAGCCAGATTCCGGTGGGTGTGCTATAATCATGTTGACACAGATGTTCACTGAGGGGAGGTCAAGTTTGATGGTCATGGAGGTCCGCCTGGACGATGTCGTCCGGCTGCGTAAGCCACATCCCTGTGGCAGCTATGAATGGCGCATCGTGCGTCTGGGTGCCGACATTGGGCTTGTTTGCCGCACCTGCGGGCGGCGTGTATTGCTCCCTCGCTCTACTTTCGAGAAGCGTGTGAAAACCTTCGTCAGTCGCGGCTCCCAAGTTCCCCCCGGAGCTGATGACAGCTCAGCATGATCATAAGCCAGGAAATCTATGTCTAGCCAACCCGAGCGCGGGGACAGCGGCGTCTTAGCCAATCGCCATTTTCTCTACCTGTGGATCGCCCAGGCTCTCTCTATGATTGTGCAGAACGGGATCCATCTGACCCAACTGGTCTTGGTTGAGGAATTGACTCAGTCAAGTGCCCACATGGGGGCGGTTATCCTGTCCTTTAGCCTGCCCGCTGTGCTGCTCAGTGCCGGAGCGGGCATCTTCGTGGATCGCTTCCCCAAAAAGGATATTCTGGTAGCATCCAACGTGTTGCGTGTGCTTACCATCGTGGCCTATGTCCTCTTCTTGCGCACCACGCATGGCACGCTCCTCCTCTTCGTGATTTACGCCCTGACGTTCATTAACTCCGCCATCGGCCAGTTCTTCAGCCCGGCCGAAGCAGCCATGATCCCGCTTTTGGTCAGCCGGGACCGCCTGCTGGCGGCCAATTCTCTATTCAATCTGACCTTCACTGCCTCGCAAGTTATCGGCCTGGTGATCGTAGCCCCGTTAACGGTGAAGCTGGCCGGGATCGAGGGTTCTTTCGTCTTGATGGGACTCATGTATCTGGTCGCCACTATCATGACCATGTTGCTGCCTCGGGACAATGTTCGCGTTCGCAAACCCAACGGACGCTCAACGATCCACGAAGCGTGGGCGGAGCTGGTTGAGGGCTGGCGTTTTGTCGCCTCGCGAGAGGTCGTGCTGTTGGCGATGCTGCACCTGACCTTGATCGCTACACTGCTCCTCGTTATGGCGATGTTGGTGCCCGGGTTCACCTCCCGCGTCCTGGGCCTCGCGCCTGAGGATGCTATCTACATTTTCGCCCCAGCCGGAGTTGGGATGTTCGGTGCCAGCTTTCTCATTGGTCGCTATGGGCACCGCGCCCGGCGCGAGGCGCTAGTAAACAGCGGCCTGATTGCCCTGGCGGCGACCTTTGCCCTGCTGGCCTGGGTTGGCCGCGCCCCTGATATGCTCAACCGGCCCATTTTCCAGGCCTATCCTGACTCGGCCCTGGGCGTTACCGGTGCAGTGATGATCATCGCCCTGCTCATGGGTATCGAATTTGCCCTGATTAGCATCCCGGCTCAGACGACCCTGCAGGAGCAATCTCCGCCGGAGGTACGAGGCCGCGTCTTCGCTGTGCAATTCACGGTGGCGAATCTGGTCGCGATCCCGCCCATGCTCACCATTGGCAACCTGGCCGACTGGATCGGCATCCCGCGCGTAACGCTGCTCATCGCTGGTGTTGTCTTCCTGTTGGGGATCATCAGCGTCTGGTCTGCCCGGCGGGTGAGCCTGGACATGGCGGTGTCGGCAGGGGCCAGATCGGGTGAAGGGGCGGCAGAGGAGGTGGCTCATCTGCCCCAGCTTCCGCATCTTCCCTAGTCCCTTTGGCTATAGCCAATCATTCCAATAGCGATAGCATCGTGCAACGCAAAATCCTTTTCGTTTTCTCCGATACCGGCGGTGGACATCGCAGTGCTGTCGAAGCCATCATCGAAGCTATCCATCAAGCCAGGGCGAATCTGCCTGGTACCCCGGCACTGATGCTCGAGACCCCGCTCCTTGACTTTTTCACCTGTTGTACCCCTTTTCCCATCAACCGTGCTGGCCCGCTCTACGGTCCCTGGATTAACTACGCCGGCTGGTCTTGGGGCATCGGCTGGCATCTGACCAACAACCCGGTATGTGTACGTCTGATGTCTGGCGGTCTGGATCTTATCGCCAGACCATCGTTGACAGCCCGCATTCGGGCGGTAGCCCCGGACCTGGTCGTCTGTGATCATCCCCTTGCGATGTGTGCGGCGCTCCATGCGACACGTATCGTCTGCCCTGGTGTCCCTTTCATCTCTGTTGTCACTGACCTCGGTAATCCTCATCTAACCTGGTTTTATCCGCCAGACGTCGATCTGTGCATCGTCCCGACCGAATCTGCTGCCGGCCGGGCGCGGCGCATGGGCGTGCCTGAGGATAAAATCAGGGTGGTCGGCCTGCCAGTGGGCCTTCAGTTTGGACTGGACGGGCGTTCTCAACGGGACGTTCGCGCCGCCTTGGGTCTGAACCTAGACTGCCTGACTGTCCTGATCGTTGGCGGGGGCGAGGGAATGGGCCGTGTTTTGCCGATGGCCCGCGCCATTGCTCAGGCACGCCTGCCTGTCCAATTGGCTGTGATAGCTGGCCGTAATCGCAACCTTCAACAACGTCTGGAGGAGACCGGCTGGGAAGTGCCCACCCGCATCCTTGGGTTCGTCAGGAACATGCCCGACTGGATGAAAGCGGCCGATGTGATCGTCACCAAGGCCGGCCCCGGCACGCTCAGCGAAGCGTTAATTAGCGGGCTGCCGATCCTCCTCAGCGGCTACGTACCCGGCCAGGAGGAAGGCAACGTCCAGTTCGTGGTGGACGGCGGCGCTGGCCGGCTGACGGAGACGCCGGATGCCCTCGTGGCCGCCTTGCGTGAGCTGATCGAACATCCTGACCGGCGTACGGAGATGGCCGCTGCCGCCCGCCGATTGGGCCGGCCAGAGGCCAGCCTGACCATCGCCCGGTTGATCCTGGATTACCTGGATTAATAAGGGAACTCAGAGGAACTCGGAGGGAAGGTTGATCAAGTATATTCTGCTCCCGAGATTTACGTGATGAACCCCGATGGGACGGACCAGCCGACGACGACGGCGATGGCGATAGCTGGCAAGAATTGTGGCTCATAAACCCCGATGGAAGCGAGCCGCGCCTGCTCTACAAGCCCCTCAGCCCGAATACCGACGCCCTGGCCGGCGCCTGGTCTCC
>JBBITV010000058.1:8644-13077 GCA_037440585.1 Chloroflexota bacterium | reverse complement strand
GATGTCCGCGCCGATCTGGGAAGGATTCGCCGCCCTTGGCCTGCTGGGGGTGTTCGATTGGACGGCGCGACGCGGGTTGAGGGCAACTCTGGCGCTGAGCCTGCTCACCGTGGCCAGCTTCTTGATCCAACTCCCAGGCGTCCTGGTTCATCGCACCCTGTTCTTCTTTGAGGTGATGAACCTGAACGGTCCAGGCACGATTCCCGACGAGGTGTCTCTGTATGACCTGCGGTTTTTCATGCCGCTCAGCAACTTCCGCGAGGCCATACGCGGCAACCTCGACCTGGCCTGGAAGCCAGGGGTGGATGCACCTGTAGATGGCATGGGGTTGCTGCTGGCAAGCATCGGCCTGCTCGCCGGCCTGATGGGGCTGGGGTTAGCCTGGCGTGGTGGGCGCCTGGGTCGTGTGGCGGCGCTGCTTTGCCCGTTCCTGGTTGTGGGACTGGTGTTAGGTAGCGTCGCCCATTACCAGCGCAGCGATAACAACCCTTTCCGCCCGCTGGCAGTCGCTCTCGATACTCTTGTGCCGCCCAACTCCATCGTGCTCATCAGTGACAACACCCCCGAAATCAACCGGCAACTTTGGAACGTCAATCGCAGCACACGGCGACTGGTGGGCGTCCCCCCTGATATTGAGCAGATGCAACTGCACACCTTGCCGGTCGTGCAACGTGTAGTGCAGACTGGAGGCCAGGTCTGGAATCTCCAGATCGGTGACAATCCGCCGGAGGCGCTCATGGCAGCTTTACATGACCTGGGGTTATGTAGAAGTCTGGCGCAGACGAATTCCGACATACATCTGGTGCGGTGGGAATTGTGCAGGGGGGTAGCATAAAAGGTATACTCCCTGTACTCTCGATTTCCCCATGGTTCCCTCGGCATGGTTGGCATCGGGCAGGAAACAAGTACTGGAGAAACTTTATGACGGCAGAGTGTGCTGTGACGACGGCGAAGGTGTGTGCTACACCGCAATGGGTCACCGGGATGCCTGCACAGGCCGGAACACAGATTCGGTCGGAGCCAACGCTCCGTCGAACAAGCGGATGATTTGGGCCAATACAGGCGATTCCACGGGCGACTCACCCGCCGGATGGCCCTTGTCTGAAATCCTGTTTTATGCTATCGTTGCCTGAACGACCATCTCTTCCAGATAAGTTATGTTTTCCAGCAGATGCCTGGCCGGACGATCCTGGCGAGCCGGCTGGCATGGACAAGGAGACCAGCCATGCGACTTCGCACTCTCATCCTTCCCCTGCTGATGATTGTCCAGTTTGCCATCGGAGTGCTGCCTGCACCAGCGGCCGGCACACCTGTGCCGCTGGCCGATAAGATCCACGTCGTGCGCCCTGGGGAGACCCTGGTGACGATTGCTGCCAGCCACGGGCTCACCCTGGCGGTCCTCATCCAGGCCAACAACATCACGAATGCCAACCGCATCTATCCCGGCCAACGCATCGTGATCCCCGATGTAAGCCCCAACTCACGTTACTCCTCAGGCTCGACTCACGTCGTCCAGGCTGGCGAGACCCTGGCAGCCATCGCCTGGCGGCACGGGACGACGGCGGCGGAGCTCAGCCGGGCGAATGGCCTGAGCAATCCGTCCCTGATCTACCCGGGCCAGCGCCTGGTCGTGCCGGGCGGCGGATCGAGTAGTGGCTCCATCTCTGGTGGTTCCGGTGGCGCCCCTGCCTCCGGCGGTCCGGCGGGCGAAAAGTGGATCGCCGTGAGTCTCAAGACCCAGACCCTCGTCGCCTACGAAGGGGTGCGCCCTGTCTTTCGCGCCGTTGTGTCCACGGGTCTGCCGAAAACACCGACGCCCAAAGGCCGCTTCCGGGTCTACTTCAAGCTGCGCAAACAGGATATGACGGGTGGCTCGCGGGCCGCCGGTGATTACTACTACCTGCCCAACGTGCCCTACGTCCAGTACTTCTACCAGGCCTACGCGCTGCACGGCACCTACTGGCACAACAACTTCGGCCGTCCCATGAGCCGGGGCTGCGTCAACCTGAAGATCAAGGACGCCGAGTGGCTGTTCAAGTGGACCAGCCCCACGGTGCCCGCGAACCGTGGTGTGGTCAAGTCGTCCGCGGTCGAACCTGGAACGCTGGTGTCATTTATTGAGCGAATGACGATAGGTTGAGGTGGAACAGGCGATGCACAACTCCGGAAGTCTCACCAACTGCCGTCCCGCAAGCCAACGTTTGCAGGCAGGTGTCTGGCTAGGTATGCCCGTAGCCGGTTCAACTCTGGCCCCGTCCGGTCCCGCGGGCGCGGCAGATCCACGCCAACCGACGCGACGATACGAGCTGGCCTGGGCGAAAAGACCAGCACCCGGTTGGCCAGGATGAGGGCCTCTTCGACTGCTATTCAGGCAACCCTTCTTCCATCCGCTGCCGCGCCGTAGCATCGGCATAGTAGCGGATGTAATTGAGAAGTTTCCCAAGCTCGTCGTTGCCCAGCAACTCGCGGTAGCCGGGCATGGCAGTGCCGGGCTTGCCGTTGGCAATGACGGAAAACAAGTATAGATCGGTCTGCTTGTCCATCCAGGCGGTGTCGGTGAAATCGCGGGGCTCCGGGTTCAACAGGTGCCCGACCGGCCCGGCGCCGTTACCCTCCAGTCCATGGCACCCCGCGCAGTTCACGCGATACAGCTCCCGCCCGCCGTGATATGTTTCCAGTGAACGGACTACGGGCGGAATCTCCGCCGCATCGACCAACTGCACCCGTCGCTCCTCTTTCTTCTCTCCTCTTTGCAAATAGGCCACCAGTGCCTTCAAGTCTGCATCGGATAGGTGCCGGGCCGACGGCATGGGCGAGTTCGGGACGACGGCTTGCGGGTCCAGCAGGTGAGCAAGCTGCCAATCGTCAGTGCGGCGCGTGGCCTCGTCTTTCAGGTCAGGACCTGGGCGCACCCACCCCAGGAGGAGCCGGTCGACATAGGTATAGCGCCGCACCGGCTCACCGCTGCTAGCCGGGTGGCAGAACACACAGCGCTCACGGGTGAAGACCGCCTGCCCCTGTTGTTGTAGGGTGGTGAGGCCCGGCTCCACGATGGTCGCCGGCGCCGCAGTGGTGCGGCTGGCAAGGAAAAGCACACCTGCCGCGACGAGCAACAGTGCCGCCAGACCAATTACCTCCGCCCGCGCAATGGTGCGTGTAGACAAGGTTTTTTCCTCACCTCAGAGCAACTCCGCCGCCAACTGCATCAGGTCCATAATCTGTAAATCGGTGTCGAACCCCTGCTTCGCCAGGTGCAGGCGCTCGTAGCAGGCCGGGCAATCGATGACCATGATCTTCGCCCCGACCCGTTCGGCGTCGCGTATCAGCGCACGGCCCATGTCGATGGACAACTGGGGGTAGGCGCGCCGGATGCCTCCACCCGCACCGCAGCACTTGGATAGCTCACGGCAACGTTCCATCTCTACGAAGCGCACGTCCGGGAACGCACCGATGATCTGGCGCGGCTCGTCCAGGATGCGCACGCCACGTGCCAGGTAGCACGGGTCGTGGTAGGTGATGGTCTCGGGGAGCGGCTGGCTGAATTTGACCTGACCCGATTTGATCTTTTCGGTCATCACCTGGGTGATGTGCACGACGTCGAAGGGGAGAGCGCCGCCATAGAGGGTAGGCCAGTGCTCCCGGAGCATGAACATGCAGCACGGGCAGGAGACCACCAGGCGTTTGACTCCCCGTGCCTCGAAGCCTTCCACGTTGTGGCGCACTAACTCAGTTGCCAGGTCCAGCTCACCAAGGATGAACAGAGGAAAGCTGCAGCACCACTCATCGTCGAACAGGGTGAACTCGATGCCGGCCGCCTGGAACATGCGGAGCGCCCCAATGAGCATAGGCTGGGCGGTATAGGCGCCACTGCACCCGCAGTAGTACCCGATCTCAGCCCGCTCCGCCACCGCTACGTCCGGGGGCAGCCAGGCAAAGCGGTCCGCGTGAGGCTGATCATACGGATTATGCTTCTCCCGGACGATGGCTTCGGCCTGGCGTTGCCCGCCGACCGGCCCGTGCCCCAGGTCGACCATGGTGGCACGCATGGCCGGCCATAGCCGTTGCGTGTTGATCCCCACCGGGCACACTTCGCCGCAGACGCCGCAGGTGGTGCAAGCGTATAGCGCCTCGGTCAATTTCTCCATGACCTCGGGCTTCACCTGGACCGTTCCTCCCGCCCCCCTGCCCCCCAACTTTGAGGGGAATAGGGGAGCCCCGTGCTGCTCGCGCCCCAGGTCGCCAAAGACGCGGATTTTCTCAGGGGTGGTCAGGCTTTCGTCGCCGGTGATGTCGAGCACCGGGCACCATCTGAGGCACTCGCAACAGCGTGTGCAGGTGTCCAGGCTGATGATCTGGAGCTGGGTCAGGTGCCGGGCAAGGTCAACCCTCACCCCCGGCCCCTCTCCCAAAGGGAGAGGGGAGAGAGGGCTCTC
>JBBITV010000058.1:0-8544 GCA_037440585.1 Chloroflexota bacterium | reverse complement strand
TCCCCGTTCGTCGCTGGAAGGGAGGGCTGAGCGGGGAGAGAGTATGCTCCCCTCTTCCAAAGGGAGAGGGGAGAGAGGGCTCTCTCCCCGTTCGTCGCTGGAAGGGAGGGCTGAGCGGGGAGAGAGTATGCTCCCCTCTCCCTTTGGGAGAGGGGCTGGGGGTGAGGGTCGGTCCCTCTTCGCACTAACGATCTGCGCTGCAAACAGGTGGAATAGTTTCGAGAAAGGAAGATAAGCCAGCAGGGCCAGAGCCAGCAGGGCGTGGAGCAGGTAGATGGCCGGGTAGGCCGCACTGAGCGCCGCCGTCTGGCCACCGCCAAGCGCCGATAGGCCCAGCCCGAAGGCCGCGCCCACCGGCCAGCGTGAGGCGGCAGCCAGCCCTGTCCCGGCCAGCCGCGCACCTTCCATCAGAAACCCCAGGAGCACAACCAGGGTGAACAGGGTCAGCACCACTCCATCGGCCGGGACGCTGATCCAGCGTTGGGGACGGAACAGGTAACGCCGGCCCAGCGCCATGATCAATCCGATCAGCAATGCACCGCCGGCCAGGTCGAGAAGCACAGAAAACACCCATTGCCCGCGGCTGTCCAGGAGTGGCCAGGGTGCGATGAAGGCAGCCAGGGACACCAGCGTCCCCAACAGCAAGGCCAAAGCGCCCCAGATGATCCCCAGGAGCATGACACCCCGCCAGCGGCTCCGAGCGAACACGCGCCGCGCCAGGATGCAGTCTGGAGCGAAGAGCTTGACCAGGCTCAGGCGCAGCAAGCCCCACACCGCCCACCACCCACGGCGTGGCGCAGTGGGCGAATTCATTTGACTGAGGGACACATCTTTGCCCAGTCGCCACACCGACAGGCGCGACCTGGTACCCACCACGAAGACAAACATGGCCGCCGCCGCAGCCGCATAGAATGGCAGCCGCCAAGCGGGCGGAATGATTGACAGGCTTTGTAGAAACTGATGCATCTCGACTCATCCCTCGCGTGAAACGTGAAACGTCAAACGTCAAACGTCAATCATGCATCACGTTTGACGTTTGACGTTTCACGTTTGACGTTTCACTTCCCCAACATCCCCAAATACTCCACCAACGCTCGAATCTGTCGCTCATTCAAGTAGGAGCGTGGCATTCGGGCGCCCGGCACGACGGCTGCCGGGTCCTTTAGCCACCGCTCCAGCCACTCAGCGTCCCGGCTGCGTCCAATGTACGTCAGCGCCGGCCCCACTTCGCCACCGCGCCGGCCGATAGCGTGGCAATTGCCACAACCTGCTCCCCAGAAGAGCGTTTCGCCACGATAGACCGGTGCAGGGATATTCTCCAGACCACGCAGGGCGACCTCTTCTGCGACCTGGCGCGCCGCCAACGCTGGCGGCGCCGGGCTCTGAGGCAGAAAGCGCCGGTCATGGACCTCGCCATCGGGGCCGCGCAAAGTCAGCAGGTAGGCGGTCATGTCGCGCGCCTCGTCGCCCGTCAGAGGGTAGTCCGGCATCGTGGACCCGGGACTCATGGCTTGAGGGTTTAGCAGGTGTGCGTATGTCCATACCCAGTCACGGCGGCTGCCGACGGTGCTCAGGTCCGGGCCTTCGCTCCCGCCCTGGCCGCGTACCTGATGGCAGCGCAGGCACTTGTACTGGTTGACCAGGCGCTCGCCACGGATCACTGCGGCGATGTCACGGGGCGGCAGTGTCTGCCGGCCGTGACAGCCGAAACAGGCCGCCTGGATCAGTTCACCCTTCAGTAGCCTTGACGGCTCCTCGCCCTGCTCGCCATGAGCGGCCAGCGAGGTGACTGCCCGGCCCTCGCCGCCGTGGCAAATGGTGCAGCCGAGACGCTGTGGCGGGTGACTCTGCACCAGAGCTGAGTGGGCGCGTAACGGCTCCGGCGCGCTGGTCATGCGTGGGTCTTCGATGGCCAAGTGGCACGTAGTGCAGCGGTCCACACGACCTAACCCTTTGACCTCGACCTGGCGGATCTCTAGCCGCTGGCCCTCGGCCCAGGCCCGCTCCGCCTCGGTGCGCGCGTTGGCCATCGCCAGATCAAAATACGCACGCTGATACTGTTTCCACTCCGGGTCCGCGACGTCGCGTCCGATGACAACGAGGATGGCGACCAAGGCCAGGCTCAGCAGGAGGAGCAACTTTCGTAGCATAGGTCTACCCCGGCCCCGGCCAGCCTTCCCACGGCCAATAGAAATTCCAGTTCGGCCCACGGAACTGGGCCCCCACCAGGGTTAGGACTGCTGTGACCAACACGAAGGCAGTCCATAATATCCAGGCCCATCGCCGTTGGCGAAATGCCCATTCCCCAATACCGTGCGGGCGGCGGTCCAGGTAAGGCAGCAACAACAACCCAAGCAAGACCAGCCCTGGCACGATAATCCCGCCCCAGAAAGCGGAATAGCTGACCAGCTCTTGCAAGCCCACAAAATACCAGGGCGCTTTGGCCGGGTTCGGCGGGTGCTCCGGGTTGGCGATCTGGGCCAGGGGAGCGTCGAAGACATGGGATACCGGTACCAGGAATACCAGCAGCGCCAGGAGCAGGAGCAGCTCGATGGCCGCCACACGCGGGAAGCTGAGCACCGTCGCGGCATGGTTGTTTCCTGCCTGTGCGGGGCGGGCCAGGCCGCCGTCCTTGCGAATGCGCCAGAAGTGATAGGCGATGAGGACAGTCGTCGCCGCGGGCAGAATACCCACGTGCAACACATAGAAGCGCAACAGGGCTTCGCCGCCCACCGTATCCCCGCCCAGGAGCACAAACCGGATTCCATCGCCCAACAGGGGGAAGTAACTCACAATGCCGGTGCCGACGGTGATGGCCCAGAAAGAGAGTTGGTCCCAGGGCAGCAGGTAGCCGGTGAAGCTCAGGGCCAGGGTCAACAGCAACAGCGCAACGCCGACCACCCAGTTGAACTCGCGTGGCGGCTTGTACGCTGCCGTGTAGAACACGCGGCACATGTGCAGAAAGGCCGCTACAACCATCGCCTCGGCCGCCCAGCGGTGCAGGTTGCGCACGAGTCGCCCGAAGGCGACCACGAAAATCAGGTCCTGCATTTTGCCGTAAGCCTCGGCAGTGGCCGGAACGTAGTACAGCATGAGCAGGAGGCCGGTAACAGCCAGGATGGCGTACAAAAGGGCAGTGATCAGGCCCAGGCCCAACGTATAAGTCGGCCGCAAACTGTGGGGATGCACACGGGGCGGGTGCACGTGCAGAAAGAAATTGTTGACCATGATAGCCGTCCGTTCGCGCACCGTGACCGGGTAGCCCTGGCGTACGAAGGACCGCCAGATATGGCCGGATACCTCTGACGCGCGTTCGGGCAGCCATAGCAGTCTTCTCGACCCGATACTCCTGCTGCACGAACGCGCGTCATCAGCAAAAGGCCGGCCTATCTTCATCCACCTCGCCTCGCTTTCAGGCAGTCTATGACCCCCAACTCACCATCTGTTAGTTCCAGGAGCCGGGCTGCTTCCCGCGCACCCCGTGCTCGCCATAGTTCTGCCCCGCCCGCATGGCGGATAGCCAATAGCAAGTCGTCGCCGCAGGAGTGTAGGGCAGTGATAGACCCGGGTTGTTCCCCTTCCAGTCTGATCACCACCTGTTGCTGATCATCCTCTGCGATGGCGATGACCTCCCGGAAACGAACTGGGCCGTCCGCCCATTCGCCGTGGCTCACCAGGAGCGCGCTGTCGTCCTGTGACCAGGCCAGGTCGCCGAAGAGGCCGCTTTCGGAGCGAGCTACCGGGTGTTTCTGGCCTGTCGCCAGGTTGAGTATCCAGAGAGCGTTGGGCGCCGGAGCGCCTGGGCGGAACGGCTTACCAGGACGCAAACGACCGGGGTCGCTGGCGAAGAAAGCCAGCCGGGAGCCGTCGTGAGACAGACGTGGCTGGCCCACGTACTCGGCCTCTGGCAGGACCTGGCGCAGACCTGAGCCATCCAGCCGGACAGCCCACACCCCGCGCCCCCCGCCCGCCTGGTAGGGGATGATTCCCTTCAGGAGTAGCTCGCCCGTCGCCCCCGACCAGGCAAAAGGCATCTGCGCTGGACCGCCTGCCGTGTCCGAGCGCAGCACGATTTGCCGGGTGCCCGCCGCCAGAGCCTGCCCCTTCACTCTGTTCAGAGCCTGCCCTGAGTGTAACGAAGGGGCAAGCTCTGAGTTATGCTCTGAGCGAAGCCAGGGCGGAAGGGGAGAGGCAATCAGGACCACCTGCCACGGGACCGGACGGCGAAGCCCACGCAGGTCGACTTCCAGGTAGGCCAGTTGCGACCCCTCGGGGGCCAGGGTGAAGCCAAAGATCGCATAGCCCGGTGCGGGAGCGACCTGCCAGGACTGCCCGGTCCCGCCGTTGATGACCTCGACCAAGTTGTCGGCGGGGTCAGGTCCGCGCAATACCAGGTGGGCGATGGTCTCGCCGGCGAGGGCAACCTGGGTATCGTCCATGGCGTGCGATTCGGTCAGTGGCGCTAGCGCACCGTCGGATGTCAGTGCCACCAGCGTGGTGAGTCCCCAGCGGTTGAGGGTTGCCAGTGCCAATGTGCCGGCCGGCAGGGAGGCGGCTCGCGCCGACGCAACCGTCGGCCAGGTGAGCTCGGTCGTTACCGCCGCCGATTCTAGACCCCCGAGGTGTTTGAGACCTTGGGGGTCTGTCCATACAGCCTGTGGAGCCGAGGCGGCCGGTATCGCGCAGCCCTGGCCCGCCACCAGAAGTGTGACACCCGTAAGCAGCGCAGCAACCAGCGACCAGCCTTCTTTCTGCAACCTTCTCGTCACCTTACCCCCTTGCCCCAAATGCGACAGTGAAAACTCGAAACTTGCAACTTGAAACTTAAACTACCCGGAGTAGCGTCCCGCGCGTGACGGTGCGCCGGGTGTCTACCACCAGCTCACCATCCGGGGCCAGGTACAGCCTGAACCAGGGTAGCGGCCGCGGGGCCGGGCCTGCCAGATTGAGCCCCTGGGTGTCGAATTTGCTGCCGTGGCACGGGCAACGAAAGCCCCAATCCACGGCGTTGACGGCGCAGCCCAGGTGCGTGCACACTGCCGAGACCGCGTAGAAGCCGCCCGCCTCATGGGCCACGTAAAGCCGCGCCTCGGGGAGAAACTTCCGGGTGCCTGGCGGGTAGTCGGCCGGTTTCCCGATACGCAGCAGGCCCGAGGCACCATAGACCACGTCCGGGATGAGATAGCGCAAACTGCCCGCCGCCGAGAGTAGTCCGGCGAGGCTCAGGCTGCCGAAACCAAGCCAGGACAGAAACCGGCGCCGGGTCGGCAGACGGCTCTCAACCGGGGATGCTGTGTCAGATCTCTGTGGGATGTTCGTATCGCTCATAGCTGATCAGATACGGGCAGGAGAGAGCTACGTTGGTCTCTCCCGCCTGTGGCGTGCTTGCATACGGAGTATCGACCAAGCGGATAGCGCGGAATAAGACCTCCGAGGGCACCTCCAGGTAATTTCCTCGGCTTTTGCTCATCTTCTCGCCGTCGCTGCCTCGCAAGATCGGGGTGATGAGGTGTTTCATCCGGGGTGGAGTGCCCGTCGCTAGCTCGATCATCCGATCTAGAAAGTTGAGAGTGCCATGCTCAACAAAGTCGCCGCCGAAGATCCAGACGTCGGGGGCCAGGGCAGCGTACTTCGCCGCGCCCAGGACGTGGACATATAGCCACCAATCGAAGTCCAGCAAAGCACCTGCAACCTGGGCGTTACACTTATCGCAAGCAAAGCGGACGTGTCCGTTTGCGGCATCATCGATCGTCTGCCCATCGATGGCGTGGCAGCGGGGGCAGACCACTCCGGCGAAACGGCAATCCCTCTCGTCCACCGCCTGGCCGACAGCCTTGGATAATGCGCGTCCCACTTCAGCCCGATTATATAGGGCGAAGCGAAGTATCTCCAGAAAACCCGGCTGCCGGGCCAGAGTGGACGCCCTGGCTGTGGTAACGTCGATCTGGGGATACGCCGCACGCAGGGGGGCAATCTCACGCCAGAATCGGCGCTCCCAGTGATCGACCAGGGTGGCGCAGCAGCCGGCCGGGTCGGGCCGATATTGGAATGTCGTCCCGTGCGGCCTGAAGCTGAGGGGAGCCCCAGATTTGCCGACCAGGCCGTCGGTGTCCCAATCGTTCAGGGTGACCACATAACGGAACCGTGGTGTGCGGCCCCGGGCCGCGAGTGCCTCGGCCAGCAACGTCGGGTAGACCACCAGAGGGATGCGATTGCCAGCGTGGAGGTCGTAGGGCCGGGCGCCCGCGTGGATCACTTCATCACCAGCCAGCTCAGCCGCCAGATGACGCAACCCGGAAGCGTAATAATAGCGATTCATTCAACGACTCTCTCCACTTGACTACGGCCTTGGGATTTTGTGATTGGCCATTTGTGATTGGTCATTCGTCATTGCCCAGCCCTCGTTGCGCCCGTATACGCCGTTCCAGAGTGCCGAACACCAGCCCATCGGCTGCCAGACCCAGCACAGCCAGCACCACCATCACCATCCCGGCCGTGTCGATCTGGCTAAATTGCCGTGCCACGTCGATCAACCCTCCTAGCCCTTCCTGCCCTGGCCCCGTACGCACGGCCAGGACGATCTCTGCCGCAGCCAGCGCACGCCAACAGAACGCCCACGCAATGCGCATCCCGGCAACGATGGACGGCACGGCCGCCGGGAAGACGACACGAGCAAAGAGGGCCAGGCCGTCGACACCCAGGGTGCGCGCGGCCCGGAGATAGAGAGGCGGTACGGCTCTCACGCCGGCGCTGGTACTGATAATAATGGGGAAAATGCCTCCCGTGATCACGATAAATATCTTCGCCGTTTCCGACACGCTCAAGAACCAGGCCACGGCCAGCGGCACCCACGCAATCCCCGGGATAGGCTGCAACAGGCGTACGAGTGTCCCCAGTGTCCATTCGGCTAACCGCAGGCGGCCAATGAGCATCCCCACCGGAATGCCAACCAGGAGGCAGAGCAGATAACCTATCGCGAGCCGTCGAGTGCTGATCGCAATAGCCGTCAGCAGCCCACCATTAGCCGCCCACCGGCCAAAGCTAGCTGCGATCCCCCGTGGCGACGGAAACAGGCTGGCCTCGAACCACCCCAAATCAGCCACGATTTGCCAGGCCAGCACCAGCCCGGCGATGAAACTCACCTGCACCAGCCCCGGCCCAACCCGGCTGCGCCAGGCCCCCCATTCAACACGCGGCCGCCAGGGCTGCTCACGGGCGACTCGGCGTTGGACCACAGAAGTTTCCATACACGTTACCTCATTGCATGAAACGTCGAACGTCAACCCCAAGACGTTTGACGTTTGACGTTTCACGTTTCACGCAGCATCTCATTCGCCAGTACATTGAGAATATGCTCCCGCATCTCGACTACCGCCCGGCTGGTGCGTTGTCGTGGGCGGGGCAAGTCAACGGGCACTGTTTCCAGGATGCGCCCTGGTCGTGCGGATAGAACCAGCACCCGATCGCCGAGGAAGATTGCCTCTTCGACGTTGTGGGTGACGAAGAGAATAGTCCGAGGCTCCTGCTCCCACACGCGCAGCAGTTCAGCCTGCATGAGGTTGCGGGTCTGGCAGTCCAGGGCGGCAAACGGCTCATCCATGAGCAGCACCTCAGGGTTCATGGCCAGGGCCCGGGCCAGGGCAACCCGCTGCTGCATGCCACCGGATAGTTCATGGATGCGCGACTTCTGGAACCCACTTAAGCGCACCAGGTCCAGGTAGCGGTCAATGCGAGCCCGGACCTCAGTCGGGGGCAGCCCGTGCAGTCCGAAGGCGACGTTCTGCTGGACGTCCAGCCAGGGAAAGAGCGCGTAGTCCTGGAACATCAACACCCGGTCAGGTCCCGGCCGGGTCACCTCGCGGCCGTTCACCAGGATGCGCCCCGCCGTCGGACGGTCCAGCCCGGCGATCAGGTTGAGCAGGGTGCTCTTCCCGCAGCCCGACAAGCCCACCAGGCATACAATCTCGTGCTCGGCCACGTTGAAGCTTATCTGGCGTAAGGCAAGCACGCTGCGCCCGTTACTTCCATACTGCTTAGTCAGATCTTGTACATGGATCTTCATCGTTTGATCTCCGGGAGGCCTTTCTCCCGTAGCACTTCGTTGAGAATGCTTAAGTCGAACAATGCCTCGGCCGATGGCGGCGTGGCGATGTGGTCTGGATAGACCTCATGGGCCATGCGGGCAAACTCGAGTACGGCTGCCACTTGCGGATCGTAAGTTGCCTGGGTGCGTTTGGACGCCTCGGCGATGACATCCAGGGGAATTTCTGCGCCCTGGAGCGCCAGGATCTGGTCATAAATAATCCGGTTCGCCTCGTCAGGGTTCTTGAGTGTAAACAATGCCGCGTCCACGTGGGCTAGCAGGAAGCGTTTGAGCCAATCGCGCTTGTTCTGGATAAAGTCATCGCGGGCGATGAGCACACTGGAGGGATATTGTCCATCGCGCCAGACCTCTTTCCAATCAACCAGGACTTTGGACGGCACGCTTTTGTCCGCCAGGATGCGTGCGCCCCAGGGCTCGAAGGTCAGCGCCGCGTCGATGCT
>JBBITV010000057.1:6031-13117 GCA_037440585.1 Chloroflexota bacterium | reverse complement strand
CGTTCTTTCGCTTCAACGAGCAGTGGTTGCACCGCGCCCACGTCCTCATCATGCATTGTATCGTTGAGCACTTTCATTACCATCGGACATTACCATCGGAGAGCTTCCTCTATGCTCTATGACTATGCTCTATGACTATGCTCTATGACTATGCTCTATGAATACAATCTATTAGCAAATAAAAAGCCGACACTATGTATCGGCAAAGGCACGGACATATCTATCCTGCCACGAGGATGGTCAACTGGCCAGGCAATTTGCATCCGATAGGGAGTCCCTCCTAGGTCGACACTAACTTCACAAGCATCATAAGCTACAATATTCTAGCACAAAAAACCCGTTTTGTCAACAGTCTGACAAGGAAATTCAAGGCAGTTTCTTGACAAAGCTCCCTGCCTGGCGTAAAATGTCTCTCGGCAACCAATTTTTCTGGGCAGGAGCCTCCCTCCTGCCCGCTTGTTTGTCACGCGCCACAAGCAGGAGGCTAACTTATGCAGCGCCTGTGGGCTCCCTGGCGAATGCCATACCTCAAGGATGGGAATAAGGCCGAAGGCTGCTTCTTGTGTGAGAAAGCAGCCAGTAATGAGGATGCCGCCAACTACGTCGTGTATCGCGGCGACCACGCTTACATCCTGCTGAACACCTACCCGTACAGCAACGGCCACCTCCTGGTGGCACCTTATCAGCATGCCGCCATTCTGCAGGACATGGACGATGCAACGCTCTACGAACTTATCAAGCTCATCGAAAAAGGAACAGCCTTGTTAGCCCGGGCGATGCACCCGCAGGGCTTCAACGTCGGCCTGAACATTGGCAAAGCGGCTGGTGCTGGCATAGCCGATCACATACACGCGCACATCGTTCCCCGCTGGATAGGCGATACGAACTTTCTGACTGTCGTCGGCGAGACACGGACGATCCCCGAAATGCTCGACGAGACCTACCGGCGTTTGCAAACGGCCCTTGCGGCCGAGGGCGAGGGTGCCGACTGATCTAGTGGATCCTCCTTGACATTCAAGTAAGCAACCCTTGCGAAGGTTTTGCAACCTTCGCAAGGGTCGAGAGCGTCGCTTTAGTAACGGGAGCGGCCGCGGTTGTAACCGCCGCGGTTGCGATTATAGCCACCCCGGCTGTCGCCGCCGCGCGGCTCCTGTGGGCGCGACTCGTTGACCTTGCGGACAGTCTGGCCGTTGAGCTGGCTGATCGCCTTCTGAGCCTCAGCCGCGGTCGACATCTCCACGAAGCCGAAGCCACGCGGCCGCCCGGTCTCGCGGTCGGTAGGCAGAGCCACGGATTGCACCATCCCTGCCTTGGCGAAGAGCTCGCGCAGATCCTCCTCGGTTGTGTTGTAAGACAGGTTGCCGACGTACAGTTTGGTAGTCATCGATCCTCCTTAGATCGTGTTCATGTTGCCTGACAATCGCTCGATCAGACAACTCGTCGAATGTCGACTGCAAGACGAAGTGCGGATGTCCGGGCCATCCGATCAAACAAAAAAGACTGCCGCAGCCCATTGCCTTGGCAGTCAATCAGAAGACCGATCTCCAAAACAATCACAACGTACGTCTTACAGCAACATCAAGTATACGCAGTTCGAGGGTAAAGTCAAATTCTGAATCTTAGCACCATGACTTGGTACAAGAAAGGGGAGAAACCCCTAAACAACCTCGCGTGGGTCGCGCATTGACAACGTCTGAACAAAGCCGACACCGAAGCAGGCCAGCGCCAGGGCGAACAGCACCTGGAAACCGGCCCACTCTGCGACCACTCCTCCTAGCCCCGTCGTAAACCACATCATGCCAAGCAAGGTGTTACTCATCCCCAGGTAGAGTGGTCGCTCGGCCGGCGGGGCGATCTCCAGGATCAGGTTCATGTTACCGATGTTCGTCCCAGCCACGTAGGCACCGAGGACGACGAAGACCAGGACGAATCCATTCGCGACAACCCCGGCGGGCAATACCGTTTGCAGCGTTGGCGCCAGTAGCGCCAACAAAGGTGCCAACGCGCCGAGCATGATGGAACGCTGCATCAGCAGTTTGTTGCTCTGCCGGTCGCTGATCCGGCTCCAGGCGATGTTGCTCAAGATACCAGCAGCGCTGGCCACTGAGAGATAAATTCCGACCGTACTGGCCGGCAACCGCAACCCCTGCTCCGCATAGACGATGTAAAACGGCGTTGCCATCTCGGCGGCGATGAGACTCATGCGCATAAAAAGGAAGCGCCGGTAATCGGGATCGCGGCGCGGCAGGCGCCAGGCGCGGGCCAGTTGTTCACGCAATGACAGCTTGTCCTCGTTCACTGGCCCGGCCGGTTCCACCACCAGGCTGAACGAACCAAGCGAGATCACCAGAAAGATCCAGGCCACGCCGAACAAGAGACCAAAATTCGAGGGGAAGGGAAATCGCCCGGTTTCATCAAGGATCGCCTTAACGCCAAAGCCAGCACCGAAGCCCAGGATACCGCCGAAAAGGTTCCGCGCGCCGAAGAATTGCCCGCGCCGCCGCGGGGGTACTGTCTTGGCAACGATGTCCATGAAGGACAGCCCGCCGATCCCGGCCGACAGGTGAAAAACCGCCAGCAAGATAAAGAATCCGGCCAACAGCGCAGTCGGATTGTCGCGCAGGCCAAAGATAGCCAGGACTAAGAGCGCCCAACACGCGACGCGGATGGCTACCCCGATGTGGTAGAAGACCTGCTTGCGCGGCAGACGCTCAACATAACGCGACATGACAAATTGAGGCAAAAACCAGCCGCTCTGGACAACCGGCTGCACCAGGCCGATGAGCAGGCGTGACTGAGTGAGCTGGCTGACGAACAATGGCAAGACCAGGGCACTGCTGGTGACCGTGTCAAAGAGAATGTAAAGCGCGCCATTTACGACGCCGAGGTCGAAATTGCGCCGGGCATGCCGCTGTGCGATGGGGTCGAGTGCATCAAGCATGAGCCTTCCTTATGCTCAAAAAATATACTCAAAAAATGCGCAAAGAATGTGCGCAAAAAAACACAGGGCCGACCACGACTGCGATGGCCCTGCGCTCAAGCACTACACAAATTAACTGGAGTTCGGGAATATTATATCCCAGCGGCTCTCGGCTGTCAATCGGCTATTGACAATTCAGAATGACAGGAGCATAATTGAGCGGTTGCGGGCGGCGGGGGGCGGAGGGATTGAAAGCGTGCTGTACTGGATTGTTCGGGCGGTAGTACGGTTGCTATTCAATCTGCTGGCCGATTGGAGCGTCAGCGGGCTGGAGCACATGCCACGGCGTGGCCCGGCACTGCTTGTCAACAATCATCTGAGCCTGCTCGACCCGGCGCTGATCTTCATCGCCATACCGGTCCGGATGCGTGTGTTCGCCGCCGACAAGTACCGGGGCGGCCTCATCGGCTTCCTGCTACGTCATATCGGCGGCGCGATCTTCGTGCGGCGCGGCGAGGTCGATCGACAAGCGTTGCGGCTGGCTTCTGAGGCGCTTGCTCGCAGCGAGATTCTGGGGATCGCGCCTGAGGGAACCCGCAGCAAGACCGGCGCCCTGCAACAGGGCAAGCTCGGCGTAGCGTTCCTGGCGGCGCAGGCAAACGTGCCGCTGGTGCCGGCCGTCGTGTTTGGGACGGAGCAGGGCTTCTGGCCGCTGCTCCGGCTGCGCCGCCCGAAGATGCGAGTGGTGATCGGCAAGCCATTCCGACTGCCAGACATCAGCGAGAATGGAACAGGGAAAAAGACCGGCCGCCTGCAAGCACAAACCGATTACATCATGCAACAATTAGCGGCGCTCCTGCCGCCGAAGTATCGAGGGGTGTACAGCAACGCGTGATGCGTGATACGGACTTACGCATCACGCATCACGGAGTCCACTATGTCTCAATCCTCAGGCCGCATCGATCTTCATACTCATTCTTTTTTCTCCGATGGCGAGCTCCTACCGAGTGAGTTCTGCCGGCGCGCCGCCGTCCTGGGTTACATGGCCCTGGCTATCACCGACCACGTCGACATTTCTAACATTGAAGATGTGTTGGATAAACTCGTACGCTTCTCTCGCGAAGGCGCCGCGCTGTACCCGCTGACATTTATTCCGGGCGTAGAGCTGACCCACGTCCCGCCCGAACTGATTGCCGCGCTGGCGCGCAAAGCGAAAATGTTGGGCGCCGGAATCGTCGTTGTCCACGGAGAAACGCCGGTCGAACCGACTGCGACCGGCGCCAACCGTGCCGCCGTCGAGTGCCAGGACGTGGACATCCTGGCGCACCCGGGCTTTATCACCCTGGAAGAGGCCGAGATTGCTGCACGCAATGGGGTGTTCCTGGAGCTCAGCGCCCGCAACGGTCACAACTGGACCAACGGCCACGTCGCCCAGGTGGCGCGACAAACCGGCGCGAAGCTGGTGGTGAATACGGACAGCCACGCCATCCGAGACTTGATGGACCAGGCGACAGCGCGGCTGGTGGCAGCCGGCGCCGGGCTCATCCCGGAAGAAGTGGAAGCGGTTACAGTAACGAATCCACAGGAACTGGTGAAGCGCGCCAGGCAGCGGATAGGGCGCATCCGCGAAGTATGACCGCTCTTTCGTTACAAACAGATACGAATGGATCGTGAATTACTGATCGACCAAATCGTCGGCTCCATCGCGGGCCTGGCTATCGGCGACGCGTTGGGAGCACCCCTTGAGGGCCAGTCGCTCAGGCAGATCCGCTCTCGCTTCGGCCAGGTCACCGGCTATGTCGAGACCGACCGGCTGCCCAACACTTATACTGACGATGCGCAGCAGGCCCTCTGCATCCTCGACGTGCTTCTGGAACAGGGCAAATTCACGCCCGAGGCGCTGGCCGCGAAGTTTGTCGAGTTAAGCCGTGCGCTGCCCCAGAAGCCGCCGACCTTTGGTGTGTTCCGTGGCACAGGCAAGGGTTTCCGCGAGGCCGTCAAGGCCCTTAGCCAGGGCGTAGCTTGGGAGAAGAGCGGCACGCTGAGCGCCGGCAACGGCGCGGCGATGCGCATCGCGCCGCTGGCCGTGTTTCACCGTCACAGCCGTATAACCGAGCTGCGTGAGGACGTGGCCAAAGCATCCTGGATCACCCACCGCGACCCGCGAGCAGCCGCCGGTGCACTGGCGATCGCTTACACCATCGTCCACGCTCTACACACTGGCGCGGAGTTCGAGCCGCGGGCTTATCTCACTGAGCTACAAAGCGTCGTCGAGGATGGGGAAAAGTACCTGAAGCGGCGCTTTTGGTCGCCTAAACTTGGTGTGCCGGAGCGTGCGCTGCATGATATGAGCGGCGCCATCGCCCTGGTCAAGACGTTGTTGGACCGGGCCACGCCATCGGCACTGAACGAAATCGGTCGTTATGCCAGGGAACGCGCCAGCCAGCCCACCGGCCCGACTTCCGCTTTCATCCTCGCCTCTGGCACAGCGGCGATCTACCTCTTCGCCACGCAAACCCGCTCCTTCGAGGAGGCCATCGTCGAAGCCGTCAATCAGGGTGGCGACGCCGATACCGTGGGGGCAATGGTCGGGGCGATGGCCGGGACGCTGCACGGCGAATCAGGTATTCCGCAGCGTTGGCGCGACGGCCTGCGTAACTACGATCAGATTCGCCTGCGCGCCTTGGCGCTGGCCGAAGGGCGGGGGATGCCGGCTGACGCGATTCCGCTGGTGGAGTTGGAGAAGCCGCTAGCGCTGGAGGAGCAGGCGCGTTGGAGTCAGGTGTAGTCTTCTTTGAGGGCAGGGGTTCAGCCGCTATGGCCTTCGCGAGCAGCGGCCCAGGCACGGACCTGTGCTTCGACCCAGGCCGTGTCCGCTGGGCGTAGGCGCGGCGGTGGGACGGAGCCGGCATAATCGAGCTTGTCGGCGTAGAAGCCGTCAGAGTAGGTTTCTTCAAACACGCTTGGCAGCGACAGTGGTACATCAGCAAACGGAGGACGCAGTGGGACGGCGATCACCGGCAGGGGATCGCGGAGATCGAAATACCAAATCTCCAACCTGCGGTCCGGCCCGGCGCGTTTCAGCAAGGCATAGTAATCGCTCGGCCGGCGAACGTCCGGCGGACGCTCGCCGCCACGTAGCAGATCAATTTCAATCCAATGTGTACCAGAGTTCATGACCATCTCTCGCTTGCGAAGAAACGTCTCACGGCGCAGAGAACCACGAGTTTTATTGCCAGGTGACAGGACTTCGATGATGGCGACCACTTCGCGCGTCCGCGCGTCACGGATTTCCAAGTAGCGGTGCCGTGGTTCTGTATCAGGGAGCGGCTCCTCGATGACGGGCGCGGTGATGGCAGCGGCGGTAGCAGGTGGCGCCGCAATCCCCGCCTGGCTGACGGTGACGAAAACATCGGGTGCAATCCTTCGGCGCTCGTCCTCGTCTGGTTCAGTGATATAAACCTGTTCCTGGATGTCCACGTGAAAGTTTGGCGAGACCAGGCGAGAAAGATGCCGCCGGAGCGTGACGATGAACGTCGGGTGAAAGTCGGCCCAGCGAGACGAGTCTTCCAGGTACGGATCCATACCGGGAAAAGGTGAGGGCATGGCAACCTCCTGCATGATATTATCCACCCAGTGCGGTTCCCTGTCAAGAAGCTACGGTTTGCCCCACCGGGTCCTCACCAGGCAAGCTTAAGTGCGGTCCATAGCAACTTGCCTTTCTTCACCTGTGCCTGGCACCGGGGCCCGCACACAAACACAGTCCAGAAGTTCAGGTGCCATTATAACCCGCCTAACTACGGCTGTCAAAGACGATATGACTGTCCACCCTCGCCTTCAATTTGACCTGTAAGCCCGTTCTGAGTAAGCTTGTGGATCGGAGACAGATTGTGATTCCCAAGCATTTTGAGATTGCCTTTCAACCCATCCCTCAGCCCGACGCAGTAGTATACGCGCCGAATGTGCGCTTCACTGTACTCACGCCTCAACTCATGCCTGGAGTACAGTCCCACCCATCTGTTTTTTGAGGATGTCAGCCTGCTTGGGAGTTACGGCGCGGCGATTAACTCGACAAAGTTAATTTCGTCATTGCGAGCGAAGCGAAGCAATCTCCGCGCTGTAGTCGAGCCGACATCGGGGATTGCTTCGGCGAAAACTGCGCGCCT
>JBBITV010000057.1:0-6021 GCA_037440585.1 Chloroflexota bacterium | reverse complement strand
CGCAATGACGTTTGGGCGAATTGAACATTGCGAGTTAAAGATGCGGACATCGCTGCGCTGACGAATGTGATTCAAGGGTCGCTGGGCATAAACAGATAAGGCCGAAATCCAGTATCTCAATGGCCTGGCGCACAACCACGCTCCCGTCAAGCTGCGGCGTTTAGGCCGCAGTCCTGGCGAATAGCCACCGTGGTTTGTACGCCGATACCAAGGCCTAAACGCCCTGGCGTAGGACGATACGACCGGTCGAGCTACGGCGCTTAGCGCTGTTGTTCCGGTTCAGAACTCCGTGATTTGAAGGCCAGGACGTGGCTAAGTGTTTGCCAACAGTATCATTACATGCCCGCTGCGGGCTGCACCTGATAGAGCCATCATCCAATTCTTTGACCACCTCACGATCGTGCGCTATAATGGCCTTAAGCAAAACGCACGCCATAACGTTTCACTATGATACGAGGGGGTGGTGACAGATGACTGAGCCACGCGCCGACTACGACAGCCCCTGGAAAGAGGCACTGGCTGACGAGGTGATTTTCATGCCCGCCATCGACCTGATCAAACCCGAAGTGCGCGCCGTCGCCGCCTACCACCTGCGCGACTTCCGCCCACCCATCAAGCTCAACCAGAACGAGAACCCCTTCGGCTTCCCGGAGCCGCTCAAGGCCGAGGTCTGGCGCCGCGTTAACCAGGTTGATTGGGCACGCTATCCCGATTTCTACCTGCGCGAGATCACGGATCGCCTGGCGGCACACGTCGGCGTCCCGCCGGAGTGGGTGCTACCCGGTAACGGCTCCAACGAGCTGCTCCAGATGACACTCCTGGCGGCCCTGGCACCGGGCACAGCCGCCGTCGTGCCCGTGCCGAGCTTTAGCCTGTATCGCATCCAGAGCCTTGTCATGGGCGCGGAATTCGCACCGATCCAACTGCGGTCCGAAGACGGCTTCGCTCTCCCGGTAGACGCCGTTATCGCCGAAGCGAAGGAGCACCGGGCCAAAGTCATCATCCTGTGTAGCCCCAATAACCCGACCGGCAATACCTACCCAGAAGCTGACGTGCGTCGCGTCGTTGCCGAATCCGGTGCCCTGGTCCTGCTGGACGAAGCCTATCGCGAGTTCAGTGACCAGGATTTCCTGCCCGTCCTGCGCGACCACGAGAACGTCGTCATCTTCCGTACGTTTTCAAAAGCGTTCGCTATGGGCGGGCTGCGCGTCGGCTACCTCATCGGGCGGCCGGACATCGTCCGGGAGATCGGCAAGGTCAAGCTGCCCTACGGCCTGAACATCATGTCCGAGGCAGTGGCGCTGGTGGCCCTGGATCACTTGCCCATCTTCCAGGAACAAATCCGCGCCATCCGTGCTCTGCGGGAAGCACTCTATGCTGATCTCCGTGCGCTACCTGGTACGCACCCCTACCCGTCAGCCGCCAACTTCATCCTCACCCACTTTGACCGGCCGGTGGCCGAAGTCTTCGACCACCTCCTGGCCGATGGCATCCTGATCCGCGACGTGAGCAATTATCCGGGCCTGTCCGGCCACATCCGGATCAGTGTCGGCACGACGGAAGAGAACGCGGCTCTGGTTGAGAGTTTGAAGAAGCTGAACGTCAAACGTCAAACGTAAGAACCCTCTTCACGTTTGACGTTTGACGCACTCGGAATTCACAGTAATTTTACAATTCAAGGCATATGATTCTTCAGGCGGTCCCGTCATATCAGGCGACAACGAACCACGCATCACTGAATGATTTCGAATGACGAAAGGAGATGTGACCGCTATGAAGAGGCATTCTCTGCAAATCGCGTTGTTACTCAGCCTGCTGGTGTTGGCTCTGGCTGTGCCCGCTGTATTCGCCGCGCCAGGCCCCGATCGTGGCCAACCGGGTGCGCCCGCCGATGCCGATCCGCAGCACAGCCGTACCGTCTTGCTCGAAGGGAGGGTCACAGCAGTTAGTAGCGATGGCTTCACTTTGCAGCATGGGAACGGGCGAGCGCTCAACGTCCATGTTTCCAACACGACCGTCTATGTACCGCTGGACTACCGCCCGGCGGTGAACGACCAGGTTGAAGTCCTGGCCCTCAAGCGCGAGGACAATACGTACGACGCCATCGTCGTCCTTAAGGAGGAGCGCAGACCTGAGCGTGTCGAGTTGCACGGGACTATTGTCTCGGTGCCGGACAACCCTGGCTATGTGGGGACCTGGACGATTATGCCTGTGGCCACCACCACCAGCGTCGAAATTAAGGTCACTGAGAAGACCCAGATCAACCCGCGTCATTTAACGCCACGGGTGGGCGATCACGTCTGGGTGCGCGCCCTCAGAATTGACGATCGCCTGGTTGCCGAGGAGATCAAGCTTGAGCGACGAACGGACGAGGGCGTCCGGATCGAGTTCCGCGGCCCCATCCGCTCTCTCCCGGAAGGATCCGGTCCTGGCACCAACTGGGCTGGCGACTGGGTGATCGGCGGCATGACCGTGACGGTCGCGACCGATACCGCCATTGTGGGGACGCCGGTGGTCGGTGCTATGGCCGATGTGGAGGCCCTGGCCCAGAAGCAGGAAGGGCACCGCACTCTGACCGCCACCAAGATTGTGATCATGCCCGAGCGCGAGCAGCGGCTTGAGCTGCGAGGTATGGTTCAAGAGGTTGCTACTGACCGGACATTCCTGAAGATTGCCGGGTACCAGATCGGTATGAATGGCGACACGCGCGTCTACGGCTCCCTGAAAGAGGGTGTAATGGCGCGAGTGGAAATGATAGCCCAGGCTGGCGGATTCCTGGCCCGTAGCGTGCACGTCGAACGGCGCGGCGGCGACAGCGACAAGGTAAGGCTGCGGGGCGTGATCACCGCCGTTGCTGACGATAAGCTCACCTTCAGCGGGATTGAAGTCAAGGTCACCCCCGAAACGCACAAAAAAGGCACACCTGCGGTAGGCCTCTGGGCGGTTGTCCAGGCGACTTATGCTGAGGGGGTGGGTCTGACCGCGACCGAGGTCTATGTCCTGGAGCACACGGAGGACGATTAACGGCAATACAGTTGTGAGTCAAAGAGATGCTTCGCTTCGCTCAGAATGACAGACCGGTGATCTACTGACTCTGATTAATATCGGCACGGAGCCCTGTGCGGCTGATAGGTTGTAGCGATTCGGCGGAGGGGGTGTTGGATAGTACCGGATCCGGGTGTGTGTGCCCGGATCCGGTATCTATGTTTTCAGGCGAAAGAGAACTGAGAAAGGAGACCCTATGCGCGGGCTAAACTGGAGATGGATCGGGGCAGCTATGGTGTTGGGGCTGTTTGGGTTGATGATAAGCCGGGCAAACGGAATGGTCGCTGTCGGCGGCTGGAGCACACCTGTGCCGGTGGCCAGCACAACCGGCTGGGGTGACTACCCGGCCGTCGTCGTCGCCAGCGGCAAGGTTCACGTGGCCTGGGATGAACAACTGGAGAATCTGAGCCATCAGATCCTCTACAGCGCCCTCGACGCGGGGGGATGGTCAAGCCCGGTTTGGGTTGGAGACGGCGAGATACCCGCCTTAAGTGCAGGCCCGGATGGAGCCGTCCATCTCGTCTGGACCGGCGAGTACCAGGGTAACTTTGAAATCTTTTACCGGCAGTGGACGGCTGGCAACGGGTGGAGTGCCACGGTCAGGGTTTCAGATACAGGCGGCTTATCTGACAATCCAAAGATAGCCGTCGGATCCGACAACGCCCGGCACGTCGTCTGGTCAGACACAATGCCTGGCTCCACCACCATCTACCACGCCACTTCGAAAGATGGGCAAGCATGGAGCCTTTCATCGGCCATTCCTGGCGGCGAGGGGGAGTTCCCGAATCTGGCATTGGGAGACGGAGAAGTCCACGTGGCCTGGGTTGGCTTTGTACCTGGGACAAACAATACACAACTGGCAATATTCTATGACCGGCTGGGCGACTCGGGGTGGGATCCACCCACCATCGTGAGCACATCTACGACATCCCTATGGGCGAGTACGCCGAGCCTGGCAGTGACCGGTGGCGGAAATGTTCACCTCGTCTGGGCGGAGGAGATGGACGCCGGAACCCAGGTCCTTTATGCCCAGGGCAGCGGCACCAACTGGACCACCCCCGCCAGCCTCTCGGGCAGCGGCTACGCCCCAGCACTTGCCCTGGATCCCCAGGGCGGGCTGCACGTCGTCTGGGCAGACCTGGTCAGGATTCTGTACAGCTATCGCGCACCCGATACTGGACAGTGGACCGACCCGGTTGACATTGCCAATATTCCCAGCTACAAGGACCTCCCGGCGCTGGCCCTCGATACCGCGCAGAACCCTCACGTGGTCTGGAGCCAGCTCATCACTGCCGAAAACCAGGACATCTACTACGCCTACCACACCAGCACTCCCGGGACTACCACGCCGTCCCCAACGCCCGCTGCGTCCCTGTCGGCGACACCTACGGGCGTTGGACCGACATCGACTGCAACCGCCAGCCCGACAGCCACGCCGACCTCCACCGCCACGCAACCCGGAGCAACCGTAGCACCCAGTGCCACATCCACGCCGAGCCCCACGGCGACGGCCACCACACAGGCTTCGCCGACTTACACCCGCACGCCCGGCCCAACGCCGGCACCGGCTGCCTGGGTCTATCTGCCGTTGGTTGCGCGCAAGTAAGCGATTAGCTACAGGACGGTCAGCCTCGGCCGCCCTGGGCCGTGCGGCGTCGAGCGCCATTGGGCCAGAAAGCGTTGCAAGTCACGGGCCTGGCTCTGGAGATCCTCGGTTCCCTCGCGGGCCTGCTTGCCTAGCGCCTCGATGCGACCCCCGGCACGTGCCACCTGTTGTGCAGCGGAGCGGGCCTGGATCGCATCGACCTCGCGGACCTGGGCCACCAGGGCATCGGCAACCTCACGCAAGGCGGCCACCTCGACCCGCTGCGCCTCCGTCGCCTGGGCCACGCTGCTGGCGAGCTTCAGCACCTGGTCCAGGGTGGCCTGGACCCGCTCGGCCAGGGTCCGCAAGGCCTCCAGTTCGGCTGACCTGGCGCGGTACGCATCCACCCCAACCAAAAAGGCCCTGGGCTCGACACTCCACCGGCTGATGCTGACGACTTCGTCTGAAGTCGCCACTTGCTCCATCAACTGGCTGAGTCGTGCCCGGGCCTCTCGCACATTCACCACCTGTCCTGCCATCGCTCCCTCCAAACGTTTAACGGTCTTGCAATGCCGCCACTCCCGGTAGGGTGATACCTTCCAAAAACTCCAGCGAGGCACCTCCGCCCGTCGAAATGTGCGTCATCCGGTCAGCGACCTCAGCCTGCTCAACGGCCGCGACAGAGTCGCCGCCGCCGATGATCGTGGTTGCTCCCTGGAGGCTGGCCAGAGCGTGGGCGATAGCCACCGTGCCCTGAGCGAAGCGCGGAAACTCAAATACGCCCATTGGCCCATTCCAGACCACTGTCCGGGCATTTTCTAACGCCGCCTCGAACCGCACGACCGTCTGCGGTCCGATGTCGAGGATGCGCCAGCCAGACGGCACCGCGTCGACGCTGACCACCTGTGAGTTGGCGTTGGCGTCAAAGGCTTCGGCCACTACCACGTCTACCGGCAAAAGAAGCTTACTCCCGCCCTGCCGGAACAGCTCCCGCGCCAGGTCCAGCTTGTCGTCCTCAACCAGCGACTGGCCGATTTCTTTTCCCTCGGCTTTCAGGAAGGTGTTCGCCATCCCACCGCCGATGAGCAGTTGGTCGACTTTTCCCAGCAGGTTGCGGATGACGCCGATCTTGTCGGATACCTTGGCGCCTCCCAAGATGGCCACAAAGGGGTGCTCCGGGTTCTCCAGTGCCCGGCCCAGAAACTCCAGTTCGCGTTCCATCAGGAACCCGGCCACGGCCACGGGCACGTCGTGGGCCATGCCTTCAGTGGAGGCGTGGGCGCGGTGCGCCGAGCCAAACGCATCGTTCACGTAGATGTCGGCCAGGCGGGCCAGTTCTCTGGCGAACGCGCCATCGTTTGCCTCTTCCTCAGGGTGAAAACGCAGGTTCT
>JBBITV010000056.1:8633-13437 GCA_037440585.1 Chloroflexota bacterium | reverse complement strand
GGCCTCATAACTTTTACAGCCCGTTTGCGCCTCAACTATCCCTGGTACGGCGGCCACACCGTCGCCAACACCGTCAGCATCACCACCAGGACCCACGAGACGAACCGCACGAACAACCAGGCAGTAGTCAATATCGTCGTTGTCACGACCGACCTCCAGATATTAACCGAGCTCATACCCGGCGGGGACCCGCGGCCGGGTGGATGGCTAGGCTACCGCATCCGGTACAACAACGTCACTTCGATGCCGGCGGCCAACGTGGTCATTACCGACACCCTGCCTGTCTGGACGACCTTCGAGCAAGAAACCATAGACCCGCAGATCACGCCTGGGCTGCACCGCATCACCCCGGCTACGGCTCTGGTGCAGGTTTGGACCATCGATAACCCCGTCGCATCCGGTAACTTCCAGTTCGCCATCAAGGTGAAGATACAACCGAATGCTCCAGGCGGGGCGCGTCTCTCGAACTTTGTCCAAATCGGCACAACGACACCAGAGAGCGACCTTTCTTTCAACCAGAGCGAATCGCAGGAGATTGCCCTGGTGGGCCTGAACCTGTTCGTCATCCACAACCCGGACCCGCCACAAACAGTGAAACCTCAGCGGTTGATCACCTACACCTTGAGTTATCAACACGAAGGAAACGTCCCGGCCGATAACGTCATCGTGACCGATACCCTACCTCCCGGCGTCGACCCGGCCGCCGGGGTGTACCCCGCGCCGGACAGCCAGAACGGACGAACGCTGGTCTGGCGGCTGGGTGCCCTGAACACGCAGCAGCGCAGCGGAGTCATCCGGGTCGTTGGGCGACTACAGAATAGCGTACGTGCGGGGACAATCCTGACCAACACCGCCACCATCGGCTCAACCAGCCCAGAGACCTATTGGGACGACAACGTCAGCACGAGCCGCATCCAGGTCATCCCAGATGCCCCCATCACGCCCACCATAGAGCTCACCGACCACCTGGACCTTCAGGCCAGCATGCCCATTACAGTCACCGTACACGACGCCTATGGGAACTGGGCCGCGGACGGCACGCCGGTCAGCCTCACCAGCACGCTCGGCGCCGTCGATCCGCCCCAACCCAGAACGCTAAACGGCCGGGCCATCGCCACCCTACACGCGGGCACCCGCGCAGGGCCAGCGGTCGTGACTGCCCGGGTGGGCCAGTACTGGAGCCAGAAGACGACACACATCCAGCCCGGGCCTCCACGCAACGTTTCGATCATCGCCCCGGAAACAGTCAGCATCTTGGCCAGCACCTGGGTGACGGCTGAGGTCCGGGATGGCTGGGACAATCCCGTTGCTGATGGCACACCGGTGACCTTCACGGCAAACGGAGGCTTGTTCGGCAGCAGCACGACCACGACCGCCGGTACGCTCAATGGCGCGGCCCGCGCCAATTTCACGGCCGGCACCCTTGCCGGTCCAGGATGGATTGAGGCGGCGGCTGGCGATTATTCAAAAAGCGCGACGATCGTGATCACCGCCGGCCCGCCTGATGCTGTGACCATCCAGGCGGCTGGCACATCCGTCAGGGCAGGCGGCCCACCGACGATCATTACCGCCACCATCGTCGACCAGTACAATAACCTCGTAGATGGTGTGCCCGTCACCTTTGTCGCCACCCGGGGCAGTGTTAAGCCCGGCGTGGCAACGACCATTTCAGGGATTGCCAGCACCACCTTCAATCCGCCAACAACCAGCGGGGATGCCATCATCACGGCTCGAATCCAAACGCCAGACGGACTGGCCGAAGATGCAATCGTGTTGAAGATACGGCCGGGCGCAGCGGCCAACCTTCGGCTGTCGGCGAGTCCATCCCAGTTGAGGGTGGGCCAGGGGCTACGCGCGACCCTCACGATCACGGTTACCGACGGCTTCGGCAATCCGGTCGAGGACGCAGTGGTTAGCCTCACGACGACCTTAGGTCGCCTGGCAGCCAACATTGTCCACGTCCAGAACGGCCCGGCCACCACAACCCTGGAGCCGGACCAGCGCCCAGGGTTGGCAAGTGTGATGGCATCGATGGGATCTCTGAGCGCTGCAACACCGGTCCGCTTCCTCGCTGGCGAGCCAGCTCAAATCACCCTTGGAATCCAGCCGGCCAGTCTCGTGGCAGACGGGATCATGACGGCTACACTCGCCATTAGTGTCACTGACCGCTTCGAGAACCGGGTTGAGGACCATACCCCCGTGACGATGACCACCAACTTGTTGCAGGTGCCCCAGGCGGCAGAAACAACCAACGGCATCGCACTCGTTCCTGTACGGGCAGGGAGAACTGCGGGCACCGGGGTTATCACGGTGACAGCGGGGTCCGCCATGTCCGTGGCCCAGGTGCCTCTACTCCCCGGTCCAGCCCATAGCCTCGTGGTAAGCGCTGACACACCCAGTCTAATCATCGACCGGGTTCCTGAGACGGTGGTGCGCGCAGTCGTCCGCGATTTTTACCAGAATCTCGTCTCGGACGGTACGACGGTGACATTCACGACGAGTCTGGGATCCATCGGTCCGCCGGTGTCCACAACATCCGGCGGGGTGGCATTGGCCCGTCTCCAGGCCGGTAATGTTGCCGGTACCGCCCGGGTGACTGCTACGGCCGGGACGACCCGCAGTGCCGTCCTCCTGGTGCCGATCCTGGGTGGCGATCCCCTCACCATTGAGCTGGACGTTAACCCCGTGCGCCTCGTCGCCGACAACCGCTCGACGGCCACTGTCTCGGCGACACTCACAGATGCGCATGGCAACCGCACTCGCGACGGGGTGGAAGTTTTCTTTTCCCTGACCATTCCCGATCTCGGCCGCTTGAATCCTGCCCAGGCCCTCACGCTGGGCGGCATGGTGACGACGACCCTGACGGCCGGGCAGCGTATCGGTGAAACGCCACTGATGGTAGCATCGAGTGGTCGCGCTGCGATGAAGACAATCTACCTGATCCCGGGTCCTGCCTCCACCATAACGGTATCTGCCCGGCCTCCTTCCATTCAAGCTGGAAGTGATCAGACAGCGCGCATCAGTGCGATGGTCCTGGATGGTTGGCGCCACCCCGTGGAAGATGGCACCCCGGTAACCTTCACCACGAATCTGGGCGGCTTTGAGACGGGAAGCTCTTTCGTAGGGGAAACGAGGAAGGGGGAGGCCTCAGCCCTGCTATTTTCCAGTGGCGAACCCGGCGTGGCTCAGGTCGGCGTGATAACCGGGAATGGGGTGCGCGCGGGGGTGCCAGTCTTATTCTATGCGGCCCGGCTTCATTTGCCTCTGATCAGTCGCATCACCTCGCACCAGACGGCAAGGTAACGGTGAAGCGACTGCCCTGGCCTACCTGACTGGCCGCACGAATGCTTCCCTCGTGGGCGCTCACGATCTCTCGCACAATTGCCAGTCCAAGTCCCGTGCCACCGCTGCCTGCGCGCGCCTTATCCAGCCGATAGAACCGCTCGAAGATACGCGGCAATTCCTCAGGGGGGATCCCACAGCCTGTGTCGGAGACGATGATCTCGACGGTTCCTTCGGAGGTCGGCGAGGCCGCCACTTCGATCTGGCCTCCGGCAGGTGTGTAGCGAAGTGCGTTGTCGAGCAGGTTGGAAAAAACCTGCTCCAGGCGTACAGCATCGCCGGGGATGGGTGGGAGTGTGGGCGGCAGGCGCAGGGACAGTGTAATGCCACTCTGCTCCGCACGTGGCCCGAATGTACGCCCGACATCTGCCAACAGCGCCACCAGATCCACCGGCTCGTGGGCAATGGGCATCTGGCCCGATTCCAGGCGGGCCAGGTCCAATAGATCCTGGATCAGGCGACGCATGCGCTGAGCCTCCTCGAGTATGATCTGAGCCGCGCGCGCCTGAGCCTGCCGGTCCTGCGCCGTGCCATCCACCAGGGCCTGGGCAAAACCCTGAATAGCCGTCAGCGGAGTCTTGAGATCGTGGGACACGTTGGCAACAAGGTCCCGCTCCATCTGGTGCGCGCGTTTTACCTCGCGCGCCATCGCGTTGAAGGCTTGCGCCAGCCGTCCCACCTCGTCCTGTCCCCCTCCCGGAATAGTCTGCGCGTAGTCTCCTCGGGCCATGGCCTCGGAAGCCTGTGTCATCCGCGCGATGGGCCCGGTGATGGAGCGCGATAGCAACATTCCCACCAGGACTGCGGCAATCAACGCCAGTGCAGCGGCGCCCGCCAGGGGTTGCGCCAGTTCACGCCAGGCACCGCGCACCTCGGGCACCGGCCGGGCCAGGGCGATGTAACGTGGTCCAGCGCGCGTCAGCCCTGCTCGCTCGCCGCTTGACAAAGGGACAACGACGTACAAGAACTCGCCGGCACCGGGCGCGTCGTGGCGTAAGATCGTGGACCGGCGTGGGTTCTTCACCATATCGCCCGCCGGCGGGAGTTCCAGGCGCTGTCCATCCAGACCTGGCCCGTCGGCGGAGTCGGCGATGACACGGCCTTCGGCATCCAGCAACAGCAGGCGGCCGCCGGCCGCCTCCATTTCCAGGCTCAGGCGCCTTACTACCTCCAAAGGTGGCTGCTGGTTCAGCAATGCCAGGGCTCGGACCGCCATCACTGTAACCAGCAGTCGCATCTCGCGATAGGCGACCCGCTCCTGGTAACGGTCGAACAAGAAAAGCGCAGCGCTGCCCGCCAGGAGCAGTGAGAGGAACACGATGAGAAAATAGGAACTGATAAGCTTCGCCCGCAGGCTCTTGAACATCAGATTTATTCTGAATGGCAGTTGTAAAGGAGAAATGACCGAATTGTAAAGAGAGTGTAAACGCAGGCTTACTTCTCGCTGACCACAAACTTATAT
>JBBITV010000056.1:0-8623 GCA_037440585.1 Chloroflexota bacterium | reverse complement strand
CGCCCCACACCGTTTCGATACCTACATTGCTACCATCCAGCTTGTCGCGCAAGTGGGCCACGTGGACGTCTACTGTGCGGGTGTCGCCATAGAATTCGTAGCCCCAGACCGCGTCGAGGAGCTGCTCACGGGTGAGAACCAGGCCGACGTGTTGGGCGAAGTGGGTTAGAAGGTCAAATTCTTTAGCTCGTAGGGTAATCAGCTTATCTTTGATGGTCGCTTCGCGTCGCTCCGGGTCAATTTGCAGATCGCCAGCGGTGATCTTCGCTGGAACGGCTGCAGTTGCGCTGGTGCGGCGCAACACCGCCTTGATGCGCGCTACCAATTCGCGTGGATTGAACGGCTTTACGACATAATCATCAGCCCCCAGTTCCAATCCGACGATCCGATCGACGGCTTCGCCGCGCGCTGTCAGCATGATGATCGGGATCTGACTGTTTTGGCGCAAGCGCCGGCAAACCTCCCAACCGTCGAGTCCGGGCAGCATGATGTCCAGGACGACCAGGTCGGGCTGCTCCGTGCGAAATTTTTCCAGCGCGCTCACGCCGTCGGTGGCAGTCGCCACAGCATATCCTTCGGTGTTCAGATAAAGCTTGACCAGCTCAACGATGTTACGCTCGTCGTCCACGATGAGAATCTTGGCCATGTTTATTCCTCCCTTAATGCCTACCGCATCCAGAGCCAGGTCAGCACCACCCCCATGGCCGCGCCAACTACTACCTGGAAGGGCGTATGCCCGAGCAGTTCGCGCAAGCGCTCCTCGCGGAGGGGATGACCGTGGAACAGCTCGTCCAGAATCTGGTTGAGGATGCGCGCCTGGGCGCTGGCTGCGCGGCGCACACCGGCTGCATCGTACATGACCACCATAGCTAACACTACAGAAACGGCAAAGAGCGGCGAATCTAGCCCATCCTGGATTCCGATCGCTGTCGCCAGCGCCGCCACCAGGGCCGAGTGCGAGCTAGGCATCCCCCCTGCACTAGTCCACAGGCGCAAGTCTAGCCGGTGAGCCGTTACCAGATGGATGATGACTTTGGAAAACTGAGCCACGGTCCACGACACGGCACACGCGATGAGGGTCTGATTGGATAAGAGGCTGCTCACAAATCTTCTCCAAAAGGTGCCGCTTCGATGTCACTCGCGAGCGATGGCGTGATCTGGCGCACTCGCAATTCGGCTGCGTCAAGCAGGGGGCTGCAATGGGCCGCCAGTTGCGTCCCGCGTTCGAATAGAGCCAGGGCCTCCTCTAAAGTAAGGTTGCCTTCCTCAAGACGTTGGACGGCCTCTTCTAGAGATGCGAAGGCCTCTTCAAATGGCATTTCGGTCATGTTGCGCCTCGTTCTTTAGAGGTACACAGGTCCCTGTGTCCCTGTGTACCTGTATACCTGAATCAATCCACCAGTCGCCGCTGCCTGCCTACGGTTGCGCCGAAGGTACCGTCTTTCACCTGGATGTCGACGTTATCTCCAGGCCGTACTTGTGTAACGCTACTCACGACCCGGCGTGTCGCGGCTACGCGGATGATAGCGTAGCCACGCGCCAGGGTGGATTCAGGATTGAGGCTGGCTAATTGGAGTTGGCGGCTGTGCACCCGTTCCCGGGCCAGGCTCAGCCGGTGTTGCATATAGATAGCCGCCCGGCCCAGTAGCTCGTCCACTCGCTGCCGGTCGCGGGCCAGGCGCATTTCGGGCGAAGAATAGGCGAGGACGCGTTCGACGTGTTGGAGGCGCAGCCGGGCATCCTCCAGGCGCAACTCGACAGCCATGCTCAAACGCCGTTGATAATCCCAGACCGCCGGCCGTAAATCGCGCACGTCCGGCACGACAAGCGCCGCTGCCGCCGTGGGCGTCGGCGCCCGCATGTCTGCGACAAAGTCGGCAATGGTGAAGTCCGTCTCGTGTCCGACGCCGGAGACCACCGGAACCCGGCAGCCGGCGATGGCCCGCGCGACGCGCTCGTCGTTGAAGGCCCACAACTCCTCCAGTGACCCGCCGCCGCGCGCCACGATAATCACTTCCACCTCCGGTATAGCATCCAGCGCCGCCAGTGCCGCGACGATCTGCTCTGGCGCGCCATCACCCTGAACCAGACACGGAGCAAGCACTACGTCGACCAGCGGGTAGCGCCGGCTGAGGACGTGAAGGATGTCGCGAAGCGCAGCCGCCTGGGGCGAGGTGACGATCCCCAGGCAGCGGGGCATAGCCGGCAGGGGTCGCTTCCGGGCGGTATCGAACAGGCCCTCGGCCTGGAGTCGCCCCTTTAGCTCCTCGAAGGCCAGGTGCAAGACGCCGATACCCGCTGGCTGGATGGCATCAACGTAGAACTGGTAATTTCCCTGGGCTTCGTAGATCGAAACTCGCCCATGAGCCAGGATCGCTTCTCCATTGCGGGGGAGACCCTTCTGCCGCGCCGCATCCGAGCGCCAGAGGACGCAGCGAATCTGGCTGGTATCGTCCTTGAGGGTGAAATAGACGTGGCCGGCGGCAGACTGTGTAAAATTCGAGACCTCGCCCTCCAGCCAGAGGTCCTGCAAGCGGAAATCACTCTCCACCAGGTCGCGAATGTAGCGGGTCAGTTGAGAGACACTTAACAATGGCGGCCTATTCATCTGGCCTCTCCAGGCGTAGAGTGCCACAATTATAGCTGAACAGCGTTCTTAGGACAAGCAAGCCTGGTGGGCAAGTGGGAGAGGGGTTTGTGCAGCAGCAAAGCCGCTGCACAAACCCCATTTTCTTCTAATCGGGCCTCCCGTATTGACAGCAATACCCTTTTCGGATAGACTAAGGCTCAACAAGGAGGCCAGCTATGCACGCCAACCTGAACGAGCGATTATACCTGATCCGCCTGATAGAGCAGGCACGCGGTGCGCCGCTCCTGACCTACTTCCTCCACGATAGCGCCCTGATTGCCGAAGACGCCATCCTGCCGCTTCACGATAAGCTCGCAGCCCTTGGCCCACAGCCCCGCCTCGACGTGTTCCTCTATAGTCGTGGTGGGTTCACCGAAATCACGTGGAAGGTGGTCAGCCTGCTGCGGGAATTCTGCGATCACCTGGGGCTGCTGATCCCCCACCGCGCCCACAGCGGCGCCACCCTTATCGCACTGGCCGCTGACGAAATCGTGATGGGGCCGATCTCAGAGCTCAGCGCGACCGACCCGGCACGGGGTCATTACCTGCTGCCCAAGGGTCCCGACGGCAAACCGGCCAGCGTATCGGTCGAGGATCTCCGGCGTGTCATCGAGTGGGTGCAGATGACCACGGATAACGCGTCACAGGTTCTGCCAGTCCTGTTCCAATACGTTCACCCATTGGCCATCGGGGCTCTGGAACAATCCCACGAGCTGGTGCGGCGCATCGCGCGCAAGGCGCTGTTGACCCATTGGGATCCAGTGGAGCACGCGGAGCAAATCGACCGGATCGTCATTACCCTGAACGGCGGGCTACATTCGTCTGCCTACCCCATCAGCCGGAAGGAAGCCCGCGACGAGCTGGGCCTGCCCGTTGTGTATGCCGATCCGGAGCTTTGGAGCCGGATGTGGCAACTCTATGGCGCCTACCAGCAAGCCATCTATTATGAGGAGCAGGTCGCCGGACATCCCAATACGATCCAACGCTGGCTGTGCATCATCGAAACCGCCGCGCGCTCGACGGGATTGCGACAGACGGTGCTGCGCGAAGGAATGCAGGAACGCATCCTTGAAGCACGTTGGGAAACCTTCACCCGGGACTAAAGGAGAGGATCTTGAACAACCTGGAAGCGATTGCCGAGCAAGCACTGTATGCCCTTGAGACCAAGAACGGCGTGCGCGAAGCCGCGCTGAAATTATCACGCCAACTCATCCAGCATGCGTCACGGATCATTCGCGCCGCACACCGTGAGGACTGGGCAGACGCCGAAGCGGGCCTGGACGCTGCCAGCGAAATCGCCGCGCAACTCAAACAACAAACCCAGGACCACCCGGACATCTACTATGCCGGGTACACGCAAGATGCCTTCAAAGAATTTGCCGAGGCACACCTCACCTACGCCCTGATCCGCGAGCGCCCTTTGCCATCTCCTGGAGCATTGGGTGTAGAGTTTCCCGCGTATCTCAACGGATTGGGCGAGGCCGCCGGTGAATTGCGGCGCCACGTCCTCGACCTGATCCGGCGGGAAGACGCCGCACGTGGTGAGCGTCGCCTGGAAGATATGGACACAATATATACTGTCCTGATGACTATGGATTACCCGGACGCCATCACCGGCGGCCTGCGCCGCACCAGCGACATGGTGCGCGGTGTCGTGGAGCGCACCCGCGGCGATCTCACCACGGCTGCCCAGCACGAGAAGTTGCAAGCGGCGCTGCGTGAATTCGAGGCGCGGATTAATAATAAATGATGACCGACCAGGATCGTCTGATCCGGGCTAGTGAGGTTGGCCAGTATGTCTATTGCGCCCGGGCGTGGTGGCTGGGTGACGTATTGGGTTACCAGTCGGCGCACGGGCAGGAAATGGCTGCAGGCCATGCAGCACACCGGCTGCACGGCAGGGCTGTAGCTGGTTATCACCAACTGCAGCATCTGGCTTATCTGTGCCTGGTCATGGCTGGGCTGGTGGCCGTGGTATTACTGATGGCGCTGCGCGCCGGTTCGTAGTACGCACTTCAGCCTGACGGCCCCTGCACCCCTTGCGGCGTTCAAGCGCCTACTACGAACCTGGGTGAGTTGGAGTATTGGATGGTGGTCCTGCTTCTCAGTCTGCTCCTGGGCCTGTGTATTGGCCTCGGCGTCATCCTATTACGCATCGCGCAGGTACAACGCCAGGCCACCGGCCTCCCAGGTGGCCGCGTAATCTACGCCGACACCGGCGCCTGGTCGCGCTGCGAGCAGCCATTGCTCTCGAATCGCTACCGCCTGGTTGGAAAACCCGATTACCTGGTTGCCCAGGGGGGCCAGATGATCCCGGTCGAGGTAAAGCCGCAGCGCACGGCCCCGGCACCCTACGCTTCTGACATCATGCAGCTCGCGGCGTACTGTCTGCTGGTCGAAGACGTGTTGAACCAGAACCCCGGCTATGGGATCCTGAAATACCGCGATCAGGCGTTCGCCATCGACTTCACGCCAGCATTACGCCAGGAGCTCCTCGACACCCTGGCGCGCATGCGCCACGATCGCGGACTGCGCGACGTCGCCCGCAGCCACGATGAGCCGGCGCGCTGTGGCGGCTGTGGCTACCGCGCCCGGTGTACACAAAGGCTGGCCTGACATGACCCTTCTCATCGACGGCCACAACCTTATCGGCCAGCTCCCGAGCCTTTCCCTCGCTTACCCCGACGACGAAGCGAAACTGCTCCAATTGCTGGTCCGCTATCACTGGCACAAAAAGCAGCCGATCACGGTCATCTTCGATCCGGGTGAGCTGCGGGCTCACGGCCCAAAGCTCAGACCGCCGCCCGGCATCACGGTCATCTATGCGCCCCCAGGCTCGGACGCAGATGCAGTGCTGATTGACCGCATCCAGCGCCATTCCAGGCCGCGCACGCTGACCGTCGTATCGTCAGACCGGGCTGTAGTAGCCGCAGCCAGGGCCGCTGGGGCGAAGGTGATCAAGGCGCAGGATTTTGCCCGAGAACTGATGCGTGCACCGGAGAAGACCGAATCCGAGCCAGGGGAGAAGCCACCGTCCAGTGAGGAAGTTCAGGAGTGGCTCGACCTGTTCTCGAAACGTTAACACGTTGGAACATTAGAACGTTGAACGTCCAACGTTCTAACGTTCCAACGTGCAACGGCGAACTCCACAATGCGCGCCACGATCCCTGCATAGTCATAACCGGCGACGGTGGCCGAGCGGATGAAGCCGACGCCCGGCGAGAGGTCAGGGTTGGGGTTCACTTCCAGGACGTAGATCTCGTCGCCACGCAGCCGCATGTCCACCCAGGCGTAGTCGCGACAACCCAGCGCCGCGTAGCTCGCCAATGCAATTCGCTCGAGCTGTGATTTTATTCCGGGCTCCACAGGCGCCGGGCAGACGGCGTGGATATTCTCCCATCCGTAGGAGCCCTCGATCCACTTGGCCTCGTAGGAACAGATGCGGTGGCGTGGATCTTCAACACGGCTGAAGTCCAGCTCCGAAAGCGGCAGCACTTCAGGCGGGTCATTGCCCCAGACGGCCGCATTGATCTCGCGCCCGTCAATGAATTCCTCTACCAGGGCTGGCTGGCGATAGGTTTGCAGCACGTAAGCGACGCGCAGGCGTAGCTCCGCGAGAGAAGAAACGACAGCGTCTGCAGAAACACCCAGGCTGGCATCCTCAGCCACCGGCTTCACAATGGCGGGGAAGGTCAGAGCAAAACGCAGATCAGGTGCGTCGAAGAGCTGGGCGCGTGGCGTCGGCAGACCGTGGCGGGCCAGGATTTCCTTGGCCCGCAGCTTGTGCATGGCGTGCCCCAGGGTCTCGGTCCCCGAACCGGTAAAGACAAAACCCGCGCCCTCCATAAAAGCGGTGGCGTGGGTTTCAGGGACCTGGCCATTATCAAGGCTCTCAACCAGGTTAAAGACGACGCACTCTCGCGGATCGTAAGGTGCCAACACGGCAGCCAGATCATCCTTGACCGGCAGAGCAACGGCGTCATAGCCGCGAGAGCACAGCCCCTCAGTGATCGCGGCCGCCGCTTCCAGGACCCCCCGTTCAGCCAGAATGTCGTGGACCTGCCCCTTGCCCAACTCTTCGACGACGTTGTAGACCACCAGGACTTTCACAGTTGCGGCACTACCTGAGCCCTTCTACGATCCGCATGTACTTGTCGGCCAGGCTGTCTACCTGGAGCTGCGAACTGGATTCCGCGTAGATATGGAAGACCGGTTCGTCCGGGTCGGGCAGGATCAGCACCCAGTCGTCGCCGAGGGTGATGCGGATGCCGTCGATCTGGCGTTCCCGGCGCTCGCGATACTGCTCGTTGAGACGGCGCATCACCGTGCCCTTGGCTTCCCATGGACAGGAGACACGGCGCGACGTGATGAAGTATTCGGGCAGACTGTCGATCACCTCGGAGAGGTGCGTGCGCTGAGTCGCCAGGAATTCCAGGAGCTTGGCCAGGCCCATGAGTGCGTCCATGGCTGGCTGGAAAGCTGGGAAGATTATGTTACCCAGCCCATCGCCAGCCATGATCACCGAACCCTGCGCCGCCGTGGCCATCAGGGCATTCGGATCGACTTTGGTGCGGATGATCTTGCCACCATATTGCTGCGCGATTTTTTCGAAGATGCGCGGGGCGTTGACGGGCACCGCGATAGCGCCGCCCGGGTGAGCGCGTAGCGCCAGGACCGCCAGCGCCGCGCAGGCCGTTGTCTCAGACACCTGGCGGCCCTTATCGTCCACCAGGAACAGCTTCTCTCCCCCGACGTCCAGCCGGACGCCCAGGTCCGTTCCCACGGCTGAAGAGATCAGAGCAAGCTGGCGCAGCCCATTCTGGAACTCCTCAAGGGGGATCGACATTTTGGTCTCGTCCAGGTTGGCGTTCAGAGCGATGACGTGGCAGTTCAAATCGGTCATGAGGCACGGGAGCACGAGTGACGACGGCGCGCTGGCATAGTCGAACACAATGTTGAAGCGGGCGTCGCGAATGGCCTGGGCGTCGATCGCCTTCATGAAGCCTTCGATATAACGTTCGATTACGAGCGGCACATCAGAGATCAGGCCAATCTCGTCCAGGTAGACCCGGCGGAAATCCTCGCGGAAAAAGACACGCTCGATGTCCCGCTCAGTCGCCTTGCTCAGGCTGAGCCCATTCTTGTCAAAGAACTTGATGTCGACGACCCGGTTGTCGTAGGGGGACAGGCGAACGTGAACGCCGCCAGCCGCGTTACTGATGCGCGTGTAGTAGCGCGTCACGGGGATGGGCATCGACTTTATGTCAGTGGCATTAACACCAGCCGAAGGCAGCCCGGAGATCATGGCGCGTTTGATCATACGCGGGCTGCGGTGCGGGTCGCGGCTAACGACGACGGTCGAGCCCTTAGGTAAAGTGGCCGCAAAGGCGGCGCCAAGTTTGGCCGCAAACTCCGGTGTCAGCTCCACATTGACCAGGCCGGTTACTCCAAAGAGGACGAAGAGCACCTTACCACCCTGAGAACCCCAAATGATGCTGCTCTTGACGGTAGCGCCGGTCTCGATCTCCTTCCCTGGCCAGACTTTGACGTTGGGATGAAGCACCGCATTCTCGCCAACAATACAGTTATCGCCGACGACGACGCCTTCGAACAACACGGCGCGGCTCTTGACGTTGACCTGCCGTTGGATAATAGCGCCCCGTACCTCAGCGCCCTCGCCGACATAGCAGTTGCGCCAGATCACGCTCCGGTCGATGTGGGCGCGGTTGTCGATGACTGTAAAGTCGCGGATGACCGTTGGGCCGTGCACGGTGACACTGCCTTTGATCTTGACACCCACGCCCAGGTAAATCGGCCCATAGAGTTGCGCATCCGGCGCGATCTCCACATCATCCGCCGTCCAGATCCCACCGCCGATATGCTTGCCTAGCTCGCCTATGTTGACCTTGCCTTGCAGTATGTCAGCCGTGGCGCGCAGGTACTCGGGAATATTGCCTACGTCGCACCAGTAGCCGGATGCGACGTAGCCGTACA
>JBBITV010000055.1:0-13568 GCA_037440585.1 Chloroflexota bacterium | reverse complement strand
ATCGGTGAGATCATCCGCCTTCAGGGCGACACGGCGACGATCCAGGTATACGAGGACACCGCCGGGCTGCGAGTGGGCGAGCCCGTAGTGAGCACCGGTGCGGCGCTGGAGGCTGAGCTGGGGCCGGGGCTCCTGGGCTCGATCTTCGATGGCCTGCTGCGCCCGCTACCACAATTATGGACTGACCAGGGCGACTTCATCCGGCGTGGCCTGAGCGTGCCCGCGTTGCCACGTGACCGCCGCTGGCACTTCATGCCGACCGTCCAGGTGGGCGATCCCGTCGGGCCGGGCGACGTCCTGGGCGTCGTCGCGGAGACTCCCCACCTGGAGCATCGTATCCTGGTCCCTCCTGACCTGCAGGGCCTCGTCGTCGAAGTGCAGGCCGGCGAGTTCACTGTTGAAGACGTAGTGGCGGTGATTCAAGAGGAGAATGGTGGAGCGCAGCGGAAAATCAAGATGATGCAACGCTGGCCGGTCCGGCGGCCCCGGCCGGTCCTGCGCAAGCTCGACCCGGACACCCCGCTGCTCACCGGGCAGCGGGTGATCGATACGTTCTTCCCGGTTGCGAAGGGCGGGACGGCGATTATTCCTGGCGGGTTCGGAACCGGCAAAACGGTGCTCGAACAAGTGCTTGCCAAGTGGGCCGATGCGGACATCGTGGTGTACATTGGCTGCGGGGAGCGGGGCAACGAGATGACCGAAGTCCTATCCGAGTTCCCCTGCCTGGTCGATCAGCGCACTGGCGCGCCGCTGATGGAGCGCACCATCCTCATCGCCAACACCTCCAACATGCCGGTCGCCGCCCGGGAGGCATCCATCTACACCGGCATCACCCTGGCCGAGTACTACCGCGACATGGGTTACGATGTGGCCCTCATGGCCGACTCGACCTCGCGCTGGGGCGAGGCGCTGCGCGAGGTGTCCGGTCGCCTGGAGGAGATGCCCGGCGAGGAGGGTTACCCGGCTTACCTGGCCGCCCGCCTGGCTGACTTCTACGAGCGCGCGGGCCGCGTCCGTTGTCTAGGGCACGACGCCGCCGAACGCGAGATAGGCCGCATGGGATCAGTCACTGTCATCGGCGCAGTTTCGCCGCCCGGCGGCGACTTCTCCGAGCCGATGACGCAAAACTCACTGCGCGTCGCAGGCGTCTTCTGGGGCCTGGATACAGACCTGGCGCGGCGGCGGCACTTCCCGGCGATCCACTGGATCCGCAGCTATTCCCTGTTCGACCTGCGCCAGTGGTTCAAAACGAATGTCGCACCCGATTGGGGCGTGCAAATGCGGCAGGCGCTGGCGTTGCTGCAAAAGGAAGAGCAACTCCTGGAAATCGTCCAACTCGTCGGACCAGATGCCCTGCCTGAAGCCGAGAAGGCCGTTCTCCAGGTGGCCCGTATTTTGCGCGAGGACTTCCTCCAGCAGTCCGCCTTCCACGAAACCGACTCCTTCTGCCCGGCGGAGAAGGGCTACTGGATGCTGCGCGCCATCCTGACGTTCAATCAACTGTTGACCGATGCGATCCATCGCGGCGTCCCGCTTGATAAAGCGATGGCTGTCCCTGAGATCGCTGAGATGGGGCGGATGAAGGAGTGGGGGATGCCGGAGGCGAGAGAACGGATACGCGAGTTGATCGAGCGACTGCAAAGGACTTTTGTTGCGTTGTGAGGCAGGGCTATGGACGAGATAACAGCCTGGTTACTCGAAGGCCCACCTTGGGTACAGTACCGAACCTGGTTGGACCTGTTGGATCAGCCAGAAGATGACCCACAAGTGCGCGCGATTCGACAGGCCATGCTGGCCCACCCTCAAGTACAGGGTCTGCTGGCCGAACTGGCCGCATGGCCGGGTCGCATCCTCAATAGTCATAAAGATGCTGGTCACCCATTGCACAAACTCACCTTTTTGGCTGACCTGGGATTGCGGGTGGGCGACCCGGGTATGGAGAGGGTCATCGCGCCCATCCTGGAGCACCAGTCGCCGGAAGGTCCGTTTCAGGTGCTCATGAACATCCCCCTACGTTACGGGGGCACGGGGGAGGATCAATGGGCCTGGGCGCTGTGTGATGCGCCCCTCGTGCTCTACGCCATGCTCAAGTTTGGCCTGGGTGAAGACCCGGGCGTCCAGGCCGCCGCCCAACACCTGGTGAGCCTGGTCCGCGAAAACGGCTGGCCCTGCGCGGTCTCACCCAAGTTAGGCAAGTTCCGCGGGCCTGGCCGCAAAGACGACCCATGCCCCTACGCCAACCTGGCCATGCTCAAAGCCCTGGCGCAAATGCCGGAGTGGCGTGACAGCCAGGCTTGCCGCACTGGTGCGGAGATGTTGCTCACCCTCTGGACCCAGAGCCGGGAACGCCATCCGTATATGTTTTTCATGGGTACAGATTTTCGCAAGCTCAAAGCCCCGTTGGTCTGGTATGACATCCTGCACGTGCTGGACGTGCTCACGCAATTCCCCTGGCTCCGGGAAGACGTCCGCCTGCAAGAGATGGCGGACATTGTGAATGCAAAGGCGGATGCGCAGGGCAGATTCACACCCGAATCGGTCTGGAAGGCGTGGGGAGAGTGGGATTTTGGCCAAAAGCGTGACCCATCTCAATGGTTAACGCTAATTACCTATCGGATGTTGAACCGACTCGATATTGGGAGGAAATAATGAGTATCTTGGATCGACTCTCATCGCAGGTCGGAGATCGTACCGAAGCGGCCAACCGCAAAGTGGTCGCCCAGTGTCTCGCCGATCCTGCTCTGCTGCACGAAGTCATCGAAGGTCTCAAGAGCAAGGACCCCGCTCTGCTCGGCGACTGCGCAGAGGTGTTGACCGAGGTTGCCGAAGAGCGTCCCGAATGGGTCGCCCCTCATGCGCGGGCGTTGTCGGCACTCCTTACCCACAAAACGACTCGCGTCCGATGGGAAGCGATGCATGCACTGGCCTTGATTGCGGTGTTGGTCCCGGAGGTGATTGCTGCCCTGCTTCCGCGCTTGGGTGAGATCATCCGTAACGATTCAAGTGTCATCGTTCGGGATTACGCTGTGGACGCGGTCGGTAATTATGCGAAGATCAGTGCGGAAGCAGCACAAGACGCCTACCCCTATTTGCAAGAAGCCCTGACCGCGTGGGACGGCAAGCAGGCTGCTCATGCCCTGAACGGGTTGATCCATGTCACATCGGTCGCGCCCCACTTGGCAGATGAGCTGCGAGCCATCGGCCAACGTTACCTCGACGACCGCCGAGGGGTTGTGCGCAAGGCGGCGAAAGGACTGCTAAGAGCCACAAGGTGAGCAGCTTCTGGAGCAACTCGACCTGCTCGATAAGCGGAACAAGCACTGGAGTGTCATCCTGACCGTGGCCGTGCTGCTCAGGGGCGGTTGGGAATGGTGGAAACGATGAAGCGCTGGAACGGCTGGGGCGACAGCTCGAAAACCTACCCATTACCCGCCTCGGCGGTGCGCTACCTGGCGGCCATCATCGGCGAGGGCCAGCCGGCGTTGGATGCACCTCTCGAAGAAGTGCTCTCGTCCATTCCGCCCTCACGCCTGCCCACCCACCCATTGATCTCGACCGACTGATCCCCTATGGGGGTGGCACCAGCGTCGTCGGGCACATCAATCCGCCCGCAGGCGATACGCCGGTGTTGACCGTGGACATGACGCGCATGAATCGTATGATCAATCTGGATAACACTAGCCACCTGGCGACGTTTGAGGCGGGCATTTGTGGGCCAGACCTGGAGAGCAAACTGCGGTCTGAAGGTTTTACCTTCGGGCATTTTCCCCAGTCGTTTGAGTTTTCAACCCTGGGTGGCTGGATTGCGACACGTTCTTCCGGCCAGCAATCTTTCTATTACGCTGGCAGGCAGAAGCCGCGGCGTATGCCCGCCTGTGGCGAACTTGTTACTTCCTGCCCACGTCCCACGGTCCCATCGGTATTACATAAGGAGTTAGAGAGGAGTTAGAGAGGAGTTAGAGAGGAGTTAGAGAGGAGTTAGAGAGGAGTTAGAGAGTAATGAAGCTCAACAGCAACCTGATTGAGCTCTTTGGCCCTCTGGCTCAATCAGAATGAGGGTTGACGTGCTGCTGACCAAAGATTACCGCACTCTGTCGTACATCGCCGGGCCTCTCCTGTTCGTCGAGCGGGTCCGGGGCGCTGGCTACGGCGAGATGGTGGACATCCTGACGCCCGGTGGCATCCGGCGAGGTCAGGTCTTGGAGATTGATGGCGACCGCGTAGTGATCCAGTCCTTCGCTGGCACCTACGGCCTGGACGTGGACTCTACCCGCGTGCGCTTCACGGGCGACATCGCGCGGCTAGGGGTCTCCCTGGAAATGCTGGGCCGCACGTTTGATGGCGCTGGCGAGCCCATTGACGGCGGCCCTCCCGTCCTGGCCGACGAGGAGCGCGACATCAACGGCCAGCCGATCAATCCCTTCGCCCGCGATCATCCATCCGAGTTCATCCAGACCGGCATTTCGGCCATCGATGGGCTCAACACACTGGTGCGCGGCCAGAAACTGCCCATCTTCTCCGGCTTTGGCCTGCCGGCAAACGAGATCGCCGCCCAGATTGCGGCCCAGGCGACGGTGAAAACGACCAGCGACGACAGACCGCCGACCGCCGCCTCCCTCTCCCCCTGGGAGAGGGCCGGGGTGAGGGTTTTCGGCGGTCTGCCGTCAGCCGTCGGCGGTCGTTCGTCATTCGTCGTAGTCTTCGCCGCCATCGGAATCACACATCGTGAAGCGTCATACTTCCAACGGCGCTTTGAAGCCAGCGGTGCCCTCGACCGCACTATCGTGTTTCTTAACCTGGCCGACGACCCGACTGTCGAGCGCCTGATGACGCCGCGAGTCGCCCTGACGGCGGCCGAGTATCTGGCCTTCTGCCACGACATGCATGTCCTGGTGATCATGACCGACATGACGAACTATGCCGAGGCACTGCGCGAGGTAGCGACGGCCCGCGAGGAGGTGCCCGGACGGCGCGGCTACCCTGGCTACCTGTATACCGACTTGGCGACGATCTATGAGCGCGCCGGGCGGATCAAAGGCAAGGCTGGATCAGTCACCCAGCTCATCATCCTGACTATGCCAGACGACGACATCACTCACCCTGTGCCTGACCTGACGGGCTACATCACCGAGGGCCAGATCGTCCTCAGCCGTGAGCTGCACCGCAAGGGCGTCTACCCGCCCATCGACGTGCTGCCCAGCCTGTCACGGCTGATGAACGCCGGCATCGGGCCTGGCAAGACGCGTGAGGACCATCGCGGTGTCGCCGACCAGCTCTACGCTTTCTATGCCCAGGGTCGCGACCTCCGTCGCCTGGTCGCCGTCATCGGCGAGGCTGCCCTGTCCGATACGGATCGTTACCACCTGGCTTTTGCAGACGAGTTTGAGCAGCGCTTCGTCCATCAGGGTGAGACTAACCGTGAAATAGAGGAAACTCTTGGCATAGCCTGGGAGCTATTGGCCAGGTTCCCGGTCGCCGATTTGAAGCGCATCAAGCGCGAGTACATTGACCGCTACCGAGGTACACAGGTACACAGGTAGACAGGGAAAACCTGTGTACCTGTGTACTTGGGTACCTGGGTACCTGTTTCCCTGCCTTACGCATCACATCGGGAGTTGTATATGGAAGCCATCAGCCCAACTCGCATGGAGTTGCTTGCCAAGAAAGCGCAAATTGCCCTGGCGGAACAAGGGCGTGACCTGCTAGAGAAAAAGCGCAACGCTCTTATTCAAGAGTTCATGCGGGTTGCACACCAGGCACTGCGCTCTAGCGATGAGCTAGATCGGGCGGCTGGCGCGGCGCGACAGGTGCTGGCGTACGCTGAAGCCCTTGACGGCGCCGAAGCGGTACGGTCGGCAGCGTTTGCAGCGCAGAGCGAGGTATCCATTGGCGTCGAAGGTGCCAACATCATGGGCGTGCCGGTGCCGGTCATCGAGCAGAAAAGCGTCACCCGGTCGCTCCTGGACCGGGGCTACAGCCTGACCGGCACGTCGGCGCGGATCGACACCGTTGCCGAGCGGTTCGAAGAAGAACTGAACCTGGTGCTCCAGGTCGCAAACAGTGAGTTGCGTCTACGGCGTCTGGCCGAAGAAATCCAGAAAACAAGCCGGCGGGTCAACGCATTGGAGAACATTCTGCTTCCGCGTCTTGTGGCTCAGCGCAAGTATATCACGATGATTCTTGAGGAGCGCGAGCGCGAGGACTTGTTTCGTCTGAAGCGAGTTAAGCGCTCGTTGGAGAGGAAACAGCGTGCGTAAGTGGGGAGATATGTGGGCTTGACAAAGCCCTCGTTTAGCAATTTTTATTAAGGGGGTGTTTACCATGACACGGATCGTCCAAAGTTGACAGGTTCCCCACTATGGCATATAATATACCTATGCTCATCATATCACCTGCTCATCAGATGAGTAGATGACTCGCACGCGAAAGGCCAGGATAGAATGCTTCGACCAGTCAAACGTACCAACATTGCCGAGGAGATTGCTGAGCAACTCACTATAATGATCCTCCAGGGCGAGCTAAATCCAGGCGACCGATTGCCTTCCGAACAGGAGCTGATGGAGCAACTCTCTGTCGGCCGTTCCTCTGTACGCGAGGCTATCCGTTCACTCTCTGTGATGGGGCTGGTAGACGTTCGCCACGGCAACGGCGTCTTCGTACGCAGTGACAGTAGATTCTTTGCCAAGGCCATGGCCCAACACCCATTAATGAGTTCCAAGACGCGCCAGCACCTCATCGAGGTCCGCGAGATCATCGAGACCGGCATCGCCCCACTGGCCGCAATGCGTGCGACGGCCCAGGACATTGCGTCCTTGCGCCACACGTTGGAAGAGATGCGAGTAAGTCTAGATGACCCCAAGAAATTCCTCGAGTTGGATCTGACCTTTCACGTGACTCTGGCTGACATCACCAATAATGCCATACTGTATGAGATGATCCTCAGCATTCGGGAATTGATGAGGAAGTTCATCCAGGACAACCTGAATATGCCCGGATCAACGGTGGCAGCCCTGCGGGAACATGAGCAGATCTTCCATGCCATCGAGCAAGGCAACCTCGCTGCAGCCCGCGACGCGATGCTGGCCCACTTGAGGGGGGTCATAGAACGACACCCCTTGTCGTAGAATTCGAGCTTAACCGAATGCCGAATAACCCCGCGCAGCCAAGCTGATCAGTTCATCCTTGCCACACGGCTCACAGGAGACCAACAATGGACGAGCTCCTTCCCCTCTTCGCTCATAGTGGTGATGGCGTCTGGATTGAGGATGCGGACCACTATATCGTGCTCTGGAGCCCAGCGGCAGAGGAATTGCTGGGGTATACTGCTAAAGAGGCCGTGGGTCGGCTCTGCTATGAGCTCCTGGCGGGCCGGGACTTGAAAGGAACGCCGGTTTGTGGGACCCGCTGCCCTGTCATGGCGCGCGCTCAACAGGGCGAGTCGGTGCGCTCCTTCGACTTGATGGTCCGCGGTCGTGATGGCAAAGCACACGGGATCAACGTCAGCATCATTGCGGTCCCCAGAGAACCCACGAGCAACGAACCTGTTATGCTGGTACATCTCTTCCGTCCAGTGCAGGAAGGGCAGGGATGGTCACTCCCGCTGCGCATTTACCTCCTGGGTCGAACCGAGGTCCAGCGGACCGACGGGTCCGTGGTTACAGGTCCTCTCTGGCGCCGGGCCAAGGTGCGGGCTCTCCTGGCCTTTCTTGCTCTCCAGCACGGCCGGCCCGTGCACCGTGACGCCGTGATCGAGGCCCTGTGGCCCGACGTGGAACACCTTTCAGCTCTCCACAACTTGAACACGACTGTCTACAACCTGCGCCACAGTCTGGAACCGGCACTCCAACGCGGAGCAGATTCCAGCTACATCCGGTACGAAGAGGATTGTTACTTTCTTAATGGCGACTCTACCCACTGGCTGGACGTGACAGTTTTTGAGACCGGGATCGCGCGGGCCCGCCGGGAGCTCGATCCCATCCAAGCTATGGCGCTATACCGGGAAGCCCTGGCTCTCTACCGGGGCGATTTCCTGTCCGAGCTCTCCGGGCACGACATTCGGTGGTGCTGGATGGAGCGGGAACGGCTGCGCGAGCTCTACCTTACCGCGCTGGAGGAACTGGGGGCCTTGTGTGACCAACAGCGACAGGAAAAGGAAGCCGCCGACCTGTACCTGAAGGTGTTAGCGGTAGACGCCTGCCGCGAGACGGCCTGCCAGGGGCTGATGCGATTATGCATGCGCCGCGGAGACTGGGCAGCCGCCGTGGCTCATTACCGGCGTCTGACCGAAGCGTTGTGGCGTGAACTGGATCTCCCGCCGAGTCGGGAGACGAGCCTGCTCTATGAAGTAGCCAGGCGCAGCGGTTGAACCATCCTCCTGCTTCCCCTCACATTTCGCCTCGAACAATATTTTATTTAGCTACGTTTCAGAGACACTCATAAGCGCGTGTTTAGGGTTGCGTGAGGGTCATATGGTACAATAAGCTGGTTTCATGTCGTGCCGGTTCAGAAGAAGGGAGAAGATACCATGCCATGGCCAATTGAGTATTACCACTACATTCCATCGCCGTCCAGCTTCATAGAGATGATGCCTGGGGCGATGAAGGCGATGATCCAATGTGCAGCCGTCAAGCCCGGCGAGAACGTGGTCATCGCCTGCGACACTAACAAGGTGCGCCTCGCCGAGGCACTGGCGGCAGCCGCTTACGCCGTAGGCGGGATGCCGACCATCGTCGTGTTTCCCCCTACCGGCGCCCACGGGCGCCAGGTGCCGAAGGCCGTTGTCGGAGCCTGTGCCCGATCGGACGTCTTTTTCTTCCCCACAACCTGGTCCATGACCCACACCGATGCCCGGGTCGAGGCGATCAAGAACGGCGCGCGGGGCACTACCATGTGTGAGGTCACTGAAGATTGCCTGTGCACCGGCGGCATCCTGGCCGATTACGAGGAGAACGACCGGATTGCCCGCCGGCTTGGCGCCATCCTGTCCCATTCAAAAACGATCCGAATGACCTCGCCGGCGGGCACGGACCTGCGGGGCGAGGTCACGGGTCGGCCGGTCCAGTACGAAACAGGCTTGTTCCGGGAGCCGGGCCAGTTTGCTGCCCTGCCCAATAGTGAGGTCAACATTTCTCCCGTCGAAGGGGCGACCGAGGGTGTCATCGTGGGCGATGTGCGCCTGATGGGGTATGGTATAATCCGGGACGAGCCGGTGACCATCCACGTCCGCGAGGGCAGAGTCGTCGAAGTAACCGGCGGGAAAGCTGCTGACTACTTGCGGGAGACGCTGGCCTCGTTCAACGATCCCGCCGCCTACAACCTGGCCGAGTTTGCCGTGGGGCTCAACCCGTTCTGCCGAACCTACGCGACAAACCTGGAGGATCTGGGGAAGCTTGGTTTTGCTCACCACGGCATAGGTAGCAACTACGCCATTGGTGGCAAGGTCAAGGCGCCATGCCATATTGACATCATCTACAAAGAGGTCACCGTCGAGTTCGATGGCAAGGTAGTGCTCGATAAGGGCAAGGTCCTGGTCTAGCACAACCTGCCATCGCTCTGTTCACCTTCGATTGATAGGCTCGTAAAGGGCATTTCAGTGCGCTTTCAAGACCATCGGCTAGGAGACAGTCCAATGCATGTCAAAAAGGTGGACCACATCGCCATGCTGGTTGAGGACATGGAGAGCCTTCTCCGTGTCTTGACTGAAGTCCTTAACCTGACGGTCAGCCAGCAGGTAGAATTCCCGCAGGATAAGTTCAAGGTGGCTTTCCTCGACCTCGGAGAACTTCAGCTCGAAGTGATCCAGCCCACGGGCCCGGGCACACCCTTCGCCCGTTACATGGAGATGAAGGGCCAGGGCCTCCATCATCTCGCCCTGGAAGTGGACGACATTGGAGCTGCTTTGCAGGCCGCTCGACAGTCTGGGCTCAAACTTCAGGACGAAGTGCCACGGTCGGGTGCCAGCGGGTGGATCGCCTATCTTGATCCAGATACGACCAGCGGCGTCTACATCCAGTTTGTCCAAAAAGCCGAATAGGAGGTCCAATGGCCCGGGTAACCATTATCATTGATGCGGAGCTGTGCAACGGATGTGGCGACTGCGTCGAGTACTGTCCAAACGGGGGGTTGGCCATGCAGGATGGCAAGGCGATCGTTCTCGACCCGGAGCGATGTGGCGAATGTTACTATTGTGAGTCCATCTGCCCGACCAGCGCGATTCGTGTTGTTCAGAATCGGGATTGAACAGAAACAGGCGGAGACGTATCAGGAGGGAGGATCAGGGTGAAGCACCTTAAAGAACACGAGGTGGAAGGCGAACGAATGCCGCCACCCCACGCCAGGACGATCAAACACCTGGCCGCCCCCTGGACGATGGGCACGCGCAACCTGTGGCTAGGTGTCTCCAAGGTCGATCCGGGTAGCTCATCCAACGAGCACAGCCATGATGACCAGGAGGAGATATTCTATGTGATCGCCGGCCACGGCCGGATCCGGGTTGGGGGCGAGGAAGAGCCTATTGAACCGGGGAGCTGCATTTACATCCCAATGAACACGCCACACCAGTTGATCAACACTGCGGATGAGACGCTGAAGGTGCTGTCTGTCGCCTCACCTCCCTTCGTCCCGGACAAGTTCAAGGCCGTTCACCTGGCTGATAGCTGAACGCTTGCAGGGGGAAGCAGATGCTCTGGCGCAGCCAACACGTGCTACAGAATCCTGAACTGGGGCCCCACGCCAGGGGGTTGCTGAAGTCAATGGGACTCACCGATGCTGAATTGCGTCGCCCCCTGGTGGCGGTAGCGAACGCCTGGAGCACGGTGTGTCCGGGCCACTTTACCTTGCGCGATGTTGCGGAGGCGGTGAAAGCCGGTATCCGGGAAGGGGGCGGTACGCCGCTGGAGTTTGGCACTATTGGCGTGTGTGACGGAATTGCCCAGGGCACGATGGGATGCGGTATGTTCTGCCGACCCGTGACCTCATCGTCAGCGACGTGGAGCTGATGGTCCAGGCCCATCAACTCGACGCGCTGGTCATGTTGGCTTCCTGTGACAAGATCGTGCCGGGCATGTTAATGGCGGCGGCCCGGCTCAACCTGCCTGCTATCCTGGTCAATGGTGGACCGATGTTGCCCGGCCAGTTCAAGGGCCGCGACGTGGCTGGTTACATGCTCATGGAGGTGGAGACGGCGCGCCAGCGCGGCGAGTTGACGGACGACGAGATGGCTGCCTTCGAGAACGCCGCCTGCCCGGTGCCTGGCTCATGCGCGATGTTGGGCACGGCGAACACCATGTGCTGCTTTGCCGAAGCGATAGGGATAGCGTGGCCCGGCAGCGCCACCATCCCGGCCGTGGACCCAGCCCGGAACGAGGTGGCACGGCAGGCCGGGCGCCAGATCATGGCTTTGTTCAGAGCAGGCATCCGTGCCCGGGACATCCTCACGCGCGGGGCGATAGAAAATGGCATCAAGGTCATGCTGGCGCTGGGTGGCTCAACCAATGCCGCACTCCACATCCCGGCCGTCGCCCACGAAGCTGAAGTCCCGGGCGTGACGCTGGACCTGTTCGACCGGCTGAGCCAGACGACGCCCCACCTGGCCGCCATCATGCCCGCCTCGCAATACACTATGCGTCACTTCCACGAGGCAGGGGGGGTGCCGGCCTTGATGAAAGAGCTGGAGCCGTTGCTGGACATGGAGGCGCTGACGGTGACAGGCCAGTCGGTGGGGATCAACCTGGCCGGCGTAAGGGGGGCGGATGGCCAGGTGATTCGCCCGCTGTCTGCTCCCATCCACACCACTGGGGGATGGGCAGTCCTCCGGGGCAACCTGGCACCCGACGGCAGTATAGCCAAACTGGCCGCCATCCCGTCCCACCTGATCCGCTTCTCCGGCCCGGCACGTGTGTACGACGGACAGGCGGCTGCCATTGACGCGATCGTGGCCACGGCTGTCCGGCCCGGAGACGTCGTCGTCATCCGCTATGAGGGCCCCAAGGGGGGGCCAGGCATGCCCGAGATGTTCGCCGCCCTCCAACTGCTGTACGGGCAGGGGATAGGCGAGCAAATCGCCCTGATCACTGACGGACGGTTCTCCGGCGCCAGCCGAGGCCTCTTCGTAGGCCACATCTCGCCAGAAGCAACGGAGGGCGGCCCGATTGCCGTCGTACAGGACGGGGACCCAATCATTATTGACGTCCCTGGGCGGCTGCTCCGGCTGGATCTCGACCAGGAGGAGATCAACCGGCGGCTGGCAGCCTGGCAGAAGCCCGAACCCAAAGTGACAACCGGGTACCTGGCCCTGTACAGCCGTCTGGCTTCTTCGGCTGCCTTGGGGGCGATTCTGCGGTAGAGGGTTTTGGGATTAAAGGAGGAGATGATTATGCCCGGTTAGCATTCCGTAATTCAATAGGTCTCCGGATCGAAGAAGATTAACAAGGAGGAGTTCCCATGCCAGGAGTATTTGATCCCGTGATGGTCGGGAAAATGGAGGTCAAGAACCGGATCTGGACGGGTCCGCTGGTCAGCAACTGGCCCACTGAAACCGGCGACGTGACCCCCAAAATGGTCAAGAACTATCACGAGCGGGCGGCCGGCGGCTGGGGCCTGGTCCAGGTGGAGGCCACGTATGTCCGTCCGGATGGTTGCGGTTTCGCCCGGATGCTCGGCTTCTATAACCCACACCAGATCTCGGGCATGAATGAGCTGGCCGATGCCATCAAGGACGGCGGCGCCCGGGCGTCGATCCAGCTCATGCACGGCGGCCGGCAGCGTGATCCCCTGTTCCTTAAGGAGATCTCGCCGGTTTCGTGCTCGTCGGAAGTCGCCTGGGGCGGGTTCACCCCGCGCGCTCTAACAACGCAGGAAGTCGAGGAGTTCGTGGAGATGTTCGCCGAGCGCTGTATGTGGGCCAAGCAGGCTGGCTTCGAAACCGTCTTGCTCCACGGCGCCCACGGGTTCCTCATCGGCCAGTTCGTCTCACCCTACACGAACAAGCGCACCGACAAGTACGGCGATCGCTATCGCTTTCCCACGGACATCATTCGTGCAGTGAAGAGTGCCTGTGGTCAGGACTTCCCGGTCATGATACGCATCAGCGGCGATGAGTTCCTGGGCGACAAAGGCCTCACGATAGAAGAGGTGACCAAGAACTACGTCCCGGCACTCGAGGAGGCAGGCGTAGATCACATTGACGTCTCGTGTGGCGTCTTCGAGACCGGAGATAGAATCATCATGCCGCTCTATACCCCCCGGGGCATCATCGTAAACCTGGCCGAGGCGGTCAAGAAGACAGCCAGGCGGGCTACGGTCAGCACCGTCGGCCGGATTAACGATCCGGCGCTGGTGAAGAGCATCGTCGAGGACGGCCGCGCTGACGTCGTCATCCTCGCTCGCCAGGCTCTGGCCGACCCGGAGTTCCCCAGGAAGATGCAGGAAGGCCGCTGGGAGGACATTCGCAAGTGCACCGCCTGCGACCTGGGTTGCACCTATCGGCAGATCGCCCAGTACAGCATTGACTGCTGCATCAACCCCCGGATCGGCCACGAGCTGGAGTATCTCTATGAAGAGCCGGAAGA
>JBBITV010000054.1:0-13582 GCA_037440585.1 Chloroflexota bacterium | reverse complement strand
TCGCGAGCTGGGCCAGACGCATACCGTCATCCTCAGCACACACATCTTGCCCGAAGTCAGCCAGACTTGCGAGCGGGTCATTATCATCAACCAGGGCCGCATCGTCGCCATGGACACGCCTCAGCGGTTGACCACGCGGCTCAAAGGCAACGAGCGTGTCTTCGTCCAGGTAGCCCATCCGGTGGACGGCATTGAGAAGGCGTTAAAGGGCATCAACGGGGTTACTGCAGTAGAGGCCCGTGATAGGAGTACTTTCGAGGTCGAGTGCGCGCTCGGAGCCGACCGCCGGACGGACATTGCGGCCATGGCGGTGCAGCGCGGGTGGGGTCTGCTGGAACTTCGGCCGATGGGCATGAGCCTGGAGGACATCTTCTTGCAGTTGACGACGTCCGAAGAGGAGAAGACAGACGATGCGTAACATCCTGACCATCGCCCAAAAAGAGCTGAGTACGTATTTCGTGTCGCCCGTGGCCTACGTCGTGACGGCGTTTTTTCTCGTGGTCATGGGCTATCTCTTCGCCGTCCCTGTGGTCGCATTCCGCAACGCCCCGATCATGGCGGTCATCCGGAGCCTGTTCTTCAACATGGCGGTCGTTTTGCTCCTGATCTCGCCCGCCCTGACCATGCGCCTGCTGGCCGAGGAACAGCGGATGGGCACCATCGAGCTCCTGTTAACCTCGCCCGTGCGTGACTGGGAGGTCGTGCTGGGCAAGTTCCTGGGCAGCCTGGGGTTTTTTGCCGTGATGTTAGTCCTCACGGGATTCTACCCACTCATTGCCCTCCGTGTGGGCAACCCGGACCTCGGGCCGATCTTGAGCAGTTACCTGGGGACCTTTCTGATGGGCGCGGCATTCCTGGCTGCCGGCTTGTTTGCTTCTTCGCTGACACAAAACCAGATCATCGCCGCTGTCGTGGGCTTTGCGATCCTGTTACTCCTGTGGCTGATCGATGCCTTGAGCAATATTGCCGGTGGCAGCCTGGCTCAGGTGCTGCAGTACCTGTCGCTCATCACCCACTTCGACGATTTCACCAAAGGCGTCGTCGATACCAGCAATCTGGTTTATTATCTCAGCGTTACCGCCATCTTCTTGTTCCTCGCCACCCGGTCCCTTGAGACACGGCGGTGGCGATGAATGACCAAATCCCAATGACCAATTTGGGATTTGGTCATTGGGATTTGGTCATTGTTGTGGAGGTGTCATGGTTGCTCAACTCAAACGTGTGAGTGCCCCCGTCGGCGGGATTGGCGTGGTGGCGCTGCTGGCGTGGTTGGCTAAACAGATGCTACTGGTCGGGCAGTCTACGGGCGTCGTGGACTGGCTGTTGTTGGCGGTCGGGGTGTTGGGGCTGGCCCTTTACGTCGTCGCCGAGCCGGAGAACGTACGGCGCACTCTGACCGGGCGGACGGCCCGCTACGGATCGAATACGGTGATCATGAGCCTAGCATTTGCCGGTATTCTGATTCTGATCAACTTCCTGGCCACTCGCTACGTTCAGCGTTTCGACCTGACCCAGTCTGGCCTATACAGTCTATCAGCCCAATCGCTCCAGATCTTGAGCTCTCTGCAGGTACCCATTCACGTGACCGGGTATTTTACACCGCGCTACCCACAAGAAGCACGCCAGGAAGCTGAGGACCTGCTCAAAGAGTACGCTGTTCGCAGCAACGGCAGGCTGACCTACGAATTCGTGGATCCCGAACTAAAACCGGCGCAGGCACGGCAGGCGGGGATTACCCGCGACGGCACGCTGCTCTTCACCGCCGGCACCAAGCGCCAGGAGGTGAACGGCAGCACCGAGCAGGACTTCACGAGTGCCATCGTCAAAGTGACGCGGGATACCCCAAAGAAAGTCTACTTTCTAACGGGACACGGCGAGCGCGGCATCGAGGATGGCAGCCAGCAAGGGATGACCCAGGCGCGCCTGGGCCTGGAACGTGACAATTATAAAGTCGAAGCTTTTAACACAGCCGTCACGAATACCTTGCCTGTGGACGTCGACGTGTTGGTCATCGCCAGCCCGACCAAGTCGCTCCTGGAAGAGGAGCGCGAGCGTATCAAAAACTACCTGGTCAAGGGGGGGCGGGCGCTCATCCTGGGTGACCCGACCGTCGACGCCGGGCTCAACCAGATCCTGGAGCCGTTTTTCCTCAAATTTGACGACGACGTGGTGATCGACCCGGTGTCGTCGCTGCTAGGAGACGTCGCATCGCCGGCTGTGGGGCAATATCCATTCAATCAGATCACGCAGAACCTGCCGACGACCTTCTTCCCGCGCGCCCGGTCCGTGGAACAGGCGAAGGAGCCACCGCAAGGAGCGACTGGGGTTACTGTGACCCCGTTGATCGAGACCAGCCCGCAAAGCTGGGGCGAAACGGATCTGCAGAGTCGCCAGGTGCGCTACGATGAGGGCAAGGACTTGAAAGGCCCGCGTACTCTTGCTTTCTCTGTCGAGAGCCCAGCAGCGCTTGGGTCTGATGAGCAGAAAACGGCCAAATCGACCAAGACCCGCATCGTCGCCATCGGCAACTCGGCCTTTGCAGCCAACGCCTTCTTCGAGCAGTATGGCAACGGTGATCTATTCCTGAACGCCGTCAACTGGCTGGCCGAAGAAGAGTCCCTGATCTCCATCCGGCCCAAGCCACCAGAGCAGCGCACGGCCAATGTCAACAGCACCAACGCGCCGATCATCCTGTTCTCATCCATCATCGCCCTGCCCCTCGCCGTGCTCTTGACCGGCGCGAGCGTCTGGTGGCGGAGGCGATGAAGTGCCTAAAGTGCCTAAAGTGCCTAAAGTGCCTAAAGTGCCTAAAGTGCCTAAAGTGCCTGGAGTGCCTGAAGTGTCTGAAGTCGATTCACTGCTTCCAACTTGGAACTTTGCACTTAGAACTTTCCACTTTAGGCACTTTAGGCACTTAGAACTTTAGGCACTTCCCGGGGAGGGGTGGATGCAATTTCGTACTACCGCAATCCTGGTTGCCATCCTGGCCGTACTCGGCGCCTTCGTCTATCTTACCGAATTGCGCAAGCCCGCGGAGCAGCCCAAGACGCCGGGCCTGGCCCAGACACCGATATGGTCGCTGTCCCCGGACCAGGTGGCACGCATTACAATTCGTGACAACACCAATCAGAGCACCGGCGAAGTAGTGCGCGAAGGTGGGGTTTGGAACATCAAACAGCCCATCCAGGAGCCGGCTGACGACGCGCGCCTTAACCGCCTGGCCGACCAGCTTGCAAAGCTCAATGCCACCCGGGTCATCAGCGAGCCGGGCGCAGACCTGGGTTCCTTTGGACTGGGGCAACCCAAGCTGACTCTGCGGATCGGGCTGAATGAGGGCAAAGAAGAAGTGTTGCAGATCGGTGAGACGACCCCGGACGGGAGCGCCTACTACACGCAGCGTGAGGGTTCCCAACCGGTTTACCTGGCCCAGGCCTTCATTATGGATGACCTCAAGAGGCTAATCACCGAGCCGCCCAAGAAACCGACTCCCACCCCCACGGCCACCATCACTCTGACACCCGCAGCGTCGGCTGCGACAGCATCGTCCCCCGAGCCAGTTGTTACGCCGACTCCGTAAAGAGTAAGGCTGTAGAGTTTACACACATTTGGGAATTCGCCGAGTCTGACCGGCGGTCTTATCCCCGCTTTGACTTGCGCTCCGACTTATGCTAGACTTGTTACCCCGAACCTTCCGCTGCGTCATTATTGAAGGGCAACCCTTTCCTGCGTGGGGTGCGGTACACTGCGTCCCCTGGGAGAGGTTAGCCCGTATCCTCGTTAAATATTTTCCGTTATACTCAGCGAGAGAAGGGGCTCTCAAGTGCATGATGAACGCGAATTGATCGAGCGTGCGCAGGCCTATGAGACCAGGGCTTTCGCCGAGATCTACGAGCGTTACTATCAGGGTATCTACAATTTCATATTCTATCGGGTGAGCGAAGAACCCCTGGCCGAGGACCTGACGGCTGAGGTCTTTCTGAAGGCGATGGAGGCGATTCAAAGCTTCACGTTTCGCGGGATCCCCTTCTCGGCCTGGCTCTATCGTATCGCCAGTAATCTGGTTATTGATTATTTCCGCCGCCAGCCCAAGTCTCCGAGCCTGGAACTGGAGGAAACGCAAGTCGCTACGGACGATTCGCCAAGCGAGGCGGTAGAGTCTGCTCTGACGCAGCGAGAGCTGCAGAGAGCGCTAAGTTATCTTACGGATGAACAGCAACAAGTCATCATCCTCAAGTTTGTAGACGGGATGTCCAACGAGGAAGTCGCCCAGATCCTGGGCAAGACCGAAGGGGCGGTTAAATCATTGCAGCATCGCGCCCTGGCATCGCTTGGTCGTATCCTGGGAGAGCCGAAGACAGATGGAGCTAGAGCTTGAGCGTGTGCTCGACGAATGCCTCTCCCAACTGAATAAAGGTGCTGACCTGGAGGTAGTTCTGAGCCGCTACCCGGCCCAGGCCGAGGAATTGCGGCCGGCCCTCCAGGCAGCCCTGGCCATCCGCCAGATTCCTACACCAGTCGCATCGGCACAGGCCCGGGCGGCGGGCAAGGCGCGCCTGCTGGCCGCCGTGGCAGACCGGCAGGCGCAGTTCGAACAGGTGGTTGACGCGTGCCTGGCAGCGGTTGCCAGCAGCGAGGTTGGCGTGGATACGGTCCTGGAGGAGCACCCGGAGTTTGCGCCACGCCTGCGGCCGATGCTGCGCGCCGCGCAAATTGTCCGCTCTACGCCCCAGCCCGTCCCGTCGGTGGCTGCGCGTGCGGCCGCGAAGCGGGAACTGTTGCTGGCCGTGGCCCGCAAGCGCCAGGAACGTGTCGCACCCGCCGGTTTGCGGCACTACGTCCAGGTGTTCGTGGGCTTCCTGCAAGGCCTCAGCCAACCGGCGTTGCCCCTGGGCCGGGCTGCCTTCGCCCTGTTGGCCGTGTTGGTGTTCTTGACCGCCACCGGTTATGGCGTCACTCAGGTCGCGGCGAGCAGCCTGCCCGATAGCCCGCTCTATCCGGTCAAGCTCGCCACCGAAGAAATCGAGCTGGCGCTGGCGCCCTCGCCGGCCGCCAGGGCGCGTCTATTCCTGTCCTTCAGTGAACGCCGGCTGGAAGAGGCTACCAAGATCGCAACAACCGGCCGGGGGCTGGACCGTGCACTGTCCGAAATGGTGAAAAATAACGATCAGGCCATGCGGGTCATCGCCCAGCTTCCCGTAGACGAACGTCCGGCGCTCTTCGCCGACCTGGCTGACCTGGCCCTGAAAGAGCGCAAGGTGCTGGGGCAGGTCAGGCCTCTCGTTCCTGCGTCCGGGCGAGGCGCGCTGGACGAAGCGATCGCACGCTCGGCCGATGCCCAGGCCAAAGCGGAAGAGGCGCGTAAGAACCCGCGCCGGGCCGAGCTCCTTCCGACCGGACCAGCGCCGACACTGATGCTCGTGGCGACCGAGACGCCAGTTGCGACGTGGACACCCGTGCCGCCGGAACCGACGGAAGCGCCTATCCGCAGGCTGCCGTCCCCAACCCCGGGCAAGCCAACGCTACAGCCGCCGAAGGCGACTGCGACGCCGGCCGCGCCCGAGCCTACGCCTATGCCACCACCGCCAACGCCGACTTCGACGCAAGCGCGGAGCGACTTCAGCGTCCGGCAGCCGCGCCCGCCGCAGACGGACACGCCCGTACCGCCGCCGCCCGCCAGCCCGGCCCCCGAGACGACACCGGCGCTAACGCCGCCGCAGCCTACGGCGTCCCCGCCGATTCACCTGCCGACGCTCGTGCCGCCGCCGGGCGGGCCAGACGTGACGCCGACTGCCAACCCGTAGTGTGACTACTGTCAGCCTTGCGAAGGTTTATAACGCAATACCGCATAATTCGTTTTGTCATGCTGAGCGAAGCGAAGCATCTCTGCGCTCCAATGAAAGTCTCGGCGTAACGGAGCAGAGACCCTTCGCTCCGCTCAGAGCCTGCCCTGAACGGAGTGAAGGGGTGACAAAGCATGCCCTGAACGAAGTGAATGGGTGAATAATGCGCTTTGTCATGCTGAGCGAAGCGAAGCATCTCTGCGCTCCAATGAAAGTCTCGGCGTAACGGAGCAGAGACCCTTCGCTCCGCTCAGAGCCTGCCCTGAACGGAGTGAAGGGGTGACAAAGTGGGCCAAGGCTGGCCTGTAATTAACCCCCGCTCGTTTCCCACGAACCTGCAAAGATTGCGAATTGACCCGTATCCGGGTCTGATGGTTTGCGTTATAAAGGGCGAATTGACCGCCGCCATGTCTGATACCAGCCAGGGTCAATGTTATAACAGTGAAAGGAGGTGAAATCAGGAGGACTGAGCAAAAAGCGATTCAACACGGGATGTACGTTTAAGTCTTTTGGAACCGCGTCACTCCAAGATCAAGTTCGTGAATTAGTTTACGCAAGGAGGTTAGTCACACCATGAGAAAGCTCGTCTTTCTGGTTGCGGTAGCGGCAGCACTGGCCCTGGGACTGGCGGTCGGCCTTCTGGTGTCCCCGGTGTATGCCGAGCCGACGCCGGGCACCGAGGTGCAGTTGCCGGTCATCGGCGCTATCGGTAGCACCCACGATGGTGTGGAATTCACCATCGAAATCCAGAACGTTGGCAGCAGTTTCACCAAGGCCGTGATTTTCCTGTTCGGTCTGCCGACTGGATTCTGCGAGCCCCAGAATAGCAAGCCCACCAAGACGGAGTGCACGGGCATACTGAAGCCCGGCAGCGCCTGGATCTTCACGCACAACCAGTTCCCGCGGTGGGCCAAGTCGGCAATCGTCTTCTCGATCCCGGTCACGACGGCCTGTCCGGCGACCACGGCCTTCCCCATCCCGCCGGCGGATCGAGGCCAGCCTTTGGCAGTGGAAGTGGTCCGCCATGGCCCCGGCCAGCCCAACCCGGTCCCCGTCACCGCCGCTTACTCTGGTATCAGCGACTACATGACGGGAGCCTATGACCCGGTGTACGGTGGCTTCATGTACTACGCCCCGGTCATCTTCTCCGACTACACCGATCTGAGCTCCTGGCTGTACATCCAGAACTCTGGAACCCTCTGTACATCGGTGGAGCTGTGGTTCAGGCAGTCCTGGGACTGCCTCCGGGCGCAAGTCGCCGAGATCATGGCCCTGGGCCCCGGCGAGAGCTACCAGTTCGAGGCCAGCTCAGTCCTGATCCCTGGATGGGCCGGTTCGGCCTGGATCCGCTCCTCGCAGCCCCTCGCCATCGTGGTTGACCAGATCGGTCGCGACGTGCTGATGAGCTACGTCGGGGTTCCGGCGGAGCTGAACTACGTCTTTAACGGGACGCCGTTCTTCCAGTCGGGCTCCCAGGTGCTGTATGGCCCCCTGTACTACCGCGAGGATCAGGGCTGGGACACCACGGTGGCCGTCCAGAACATGTCCAGCATCGTCAATGCCAAGGTTAAGGTCTACTTCCTGGATCGGTCGGGTGACATCGTAGCAACCCTGGTCGATTGGATCTGCCCGCGGGGTATGCAACTCATCTTCCTGCCCGTAGTGGCCCCCGGCTATGAGAACAACCAGTTCGCCAGCATCGGCACGATCCGGGTGGAGAGCCAGGAGTGGTGGACACCCGGCGATCCCAAGGTGCTCGCACCTGACATCAACGCCGTCGCGATGCTGCAGAAGTTCGAGGGCCCGGCGAAGCTGGAGCTCCTGGAAGCCATTGCCTACAACCTGTTCCCCGAGTACCAGGCGTTCGACTGGCAGGTCGGCGAGCAGGAGTGGATGGGCACCACGTTGATCGGCATCCCGAGCCTGATCAAGCAGGGTCTGGGGCTGACCAGCGAGCTGGCCATCCAGAACGTAGTGCCCAAGCCTGGCTTCACGGACTTCGCCATCTACATCTACGACCAGAACGGCCTGCTCGACTTCGTCTGCGAGAAGCTCAACGAGAAGCAGGCAGAGTACATCAACCTGGACCGCTGGGGCTACATCAACCCCGGCTTCAAGGGCTCGGCGATTATCTCCGCCACGTTCTGGGAGCACCCGGTCTTCAGCACCACGGGCCAGTGGCAGCGCAACGTGGTTGGTCTGGCTGCCGTGAAGGTGGAGCGCTCCGGCACGGTCCTCGGCTCGGACGTGTTGGGTGACGAGTCGGCCGGCTCCGAGGGCTTCCCGATCCCGTGGGCTCGGTACTTCGACTTCGAGGGCCCGCAGGCGCCAACCTGCCCCGGCCAGCCGGTGCCGTGCAACGCTGTTGTGGCCGGTACGGTGTATGAGCATGACGGTGAGACCGAAGTTGGCCCTGGCCATCTGATCCAGATCTTCCCGGAGGGTAGCACGATCCCGGCCTGGACGGGGAACACCGATCAGGGTGGCCACTTCACGGCTTCGCTGCCGGCGTCGGAGACTGGAGTCGCATACAGAGTAGAGGTGGATGGTGTCGGCGCGTTCTTCTTCTTCAATGGCGACCCGTTAGATTTGGCACTGACCCAGACGCTGGAATGCACCGATCAGAAGGTCTGGGAGCTCCGCGTGCCTGGCCGGCACAAGATCTTCGGTCACGCTACGGAGAAGTGCTGGGATGAAAGCCCTGACGTCGGCAAGCTGAGCGGCGCGACGGTCGAGCTGTGGCGCGGTACCACCAAGCTAGCCAGCACCACGACCAACAGTGAGGGCGCCTGGCAGTTCATGAACGTCCTGGAGGATCCCGTTAGACCGTACCACGTGAAGATCTGCTTCCGGGATAACGCGGGCAACACGGTCTGCTTCGAGACCCCGGACTTCTTCCTGGACTCCCTGGACGAGGAGTTCTGGTTCAAGTACAACTCCATCATCCCAGACCTGTCCTACTGGTGCGTGGACTAGCAGCGACCATCGGAGAGGTCTAGCTGGCCAGGTGTTTGGCCGGTTCAGTGAACACCAAAGGCCGCCTGGAGCAATCCAGGCGGCCTTTGCTATTTTAAGGGAAACCTCACACGCGCTTCAAGATGCTCAATCATAACTTTCTCTATGGCTTTCGCGTTAGTCCGATCAGAGTTGTCCGGAATTCTCTCCGAATCCTGAACAGGAGGCATGGACCATGGCAAGGCCCTCTCACCTTCGACTGTTGTGCATTCTTTTCGGTATCACCCTCGCCCTATTATTCAGCGCCTCTATGGCCGCAGCCCACAGGGTCGACGGACCAGCACAGACCGGGCTGGATACTCCTGGGCTGGCCAGTTGCACGGTCATCCTGATGGGCCAGGTGACCGATGGCACCTCGCCCCTCTCGGGCGCGCTGGTGCGCGCATACACCGGCGGGCAGCCGGCCGGTCTGACCAGTACCGACCGCAGTGGCAATTTCATGTTTGCGAACCCGGGGTTGCCGGCCAAAGTCAGGTATCAACTCGGCGTGCAGCCGGTCGGCCTCCCGGAAGTTCGCTACGGCCCGTATGGCCCCTTCAATTGCGGGGCGATTGCCAACGTCGGCACCCTGGTCTATGGCTCCACGCGCAGCATCCAGGGCACCATCTGGTCGGATCGCAATGGCGATGGCCGGGTTCAGTCATCCGAGCAACGCCGGGCCGGCTGGCCGGTAATCCTTCACCGGCAGGGTAGCGATCAGCCGGTAGCGACGACCACGACGAATTCCCAGGGATTCTACAAGTTCCCGGACCTGGTGCCGGGCACGTACAAGGTGACCTTCGTTGATCCGGGTCGCAGTTTATCCTATTCATCGGGCTGGTTCGTAGTCAGCACAGCCAACCGCACGGTGGATTTCGACCACATGCGCAAGCGGGTGTATGTGCGCTGAATGTGACAACTCAGCCTCACCCCCTAACGCGCGGTCGTGCGGCAGAATCAAATTCGTGTTGTAACCGATCTGGGCCGCACGACCGCGCGTTACCCGACCCCCTCTCCTGACGGCCGACCCTTCGCTGCGCTCAGGGCCGCCGTCAGGAGAGGGGGAGTCCGTAGCGGCGCCGGGTTCTTCCCTCTGACTCCCCCTCTCCTGAAACGAAGTGGGTTTCTTCGTTTCAGGAGAGGGGGCCGGGGGGTGAGGTTGAGTAGTTACATCGTTGGGGCATATCTTGCGGGTTCTGTCTCCTCTGGCATTTGCTGTCTTTCTGTTGAGCCTGCTCACGATTGAATCGGGCTCGGTGTCTGGCAGCCCGGTCGTGCGCGCTTACCTCACCCTCTATTCCAACTACGTATCGGGCCAGGCGCAGCCCGGCTCTCGGCTGGCCCTGGTGCTTAAAGACAGTGAGCATCGGGAAAAGGGGCAGGCCGAGATTACCGTCACCTGGCAAGGTGGCTTCGGCGCGTATCTAGCCGACGCCCGCGGCAATGCGGTGCCGGTGCTGGGCGGGGACACGCTGGAAATCGTTGCGGCCCAAGGTGATCGGATCGTGATTCCCGTTGTGCCGCTCGTCGCCCGCGCCGACTGGACCACAAATCGCGTGTTCGGCCAGGCGCCCCCCAACGCGTTCATCGAGGTCAACCTGGTATTTATTCGTAATAAGGTCCTCACGGTGCTGGTCAGCACCCCCGTAGTTGGCGATGATGGCCATTTCGAAGTGGACTACACCGGGCGGGTGGACCTGGCCGGCGGTGATCACGGCAGCGTCGCCTACCGTGATGCCAATGGCAACATCATCCGCCTGGAATATGACGTGCCCCTGATTAAGGTGCAGGAACATGGGAACCTGCTGAGCGGCACTCTGTGGCACGATGTGGAAGCGAGCTTCAGGCTGCTGGGGGCAGATGGCGCGGTGCGAACCGTAGTCACAGCCACGACCGGCCTGAACGGTGACTTTTGGGTCGAATTGCGCGACCGCCTGGCGTACCCCGTCTTGATCCAGCCCGCCGATCGGGTTGAGGTCCACCTGCCCGGGGTCACGCTGCCCGTGACCGTAGTGCCCTTGACCGCCCACGCCGACCCCGTGGCAGACCGGATCACCGGCCTGGGCCCGTTGGGGTCGCCGCTGGAGGTGCAGCTTTACCAGGCGGGAGTCGGCTGGAAAACCATCAATGTAAGTACCGACGCGGACGGAAAATACCTGGCGAGCTTTGGACCAGCCGTGGACATCAAGAACGGGGACTATGGGAATGTTAACTATAACGTAGAACTCAAGACCCATCACATCGCTGGACGGCTACCATATTCTACAACAGCGACTATCAGGCTCATGCGGGCATCCGGGGAAGAACGCGCCAGCGTCGAGGTGCCACCAAGCTCCACCGGCTCCTTCGATGTCTACCTGCTGGATCGTACAGGTAGCCCTGTCACCGTCCAGACTGGCGATATAGTTCAGATGATCGCGGAGGGGGCTGTCCGCAATCAGTTTGTGATACCCTGGCTGACCACCAGCGCTGACCCTGTGACCGCTTCCGTTGAAGGCATCGTCGCACCCGGGTCGCCAGCGCGAGTGGACCTGCTCTCGGGTGGTTGTACCTACGTGCAGGAAGTCGTAGCCGACGACCGGGGTGCTTTCCTGGCCCCATTCCGTTACGCGGCTAATCCCACACCAGGCGACTATGGCTTCGTGTACTGGCATAGCGTCGATGGTAACGCGGTGTTCACCCGCTATGACATGGCGGCCGCCCGGACCTTCCTGCCGTTATTGATCAATAAAGTGGAATAGCAAACTGTAGCGAAAGATGGTATAATAGCATAAAAGCCAATTGCCCGAAAGGTCCGGTGTCGTTGAATCCTATTGGCGTCTACTTGCACATCCCATTCTGTGCCGCCCGCTGCACATACTGCGACTTCAATGTCTACGTGGGACTCGGGCGGTTGCAGGAACGCTACGCCCGTGCCCTGGTGCGTGAGATCGAATTGACGGCGGAACTTCACGGCCGGCTGCCGGTACGCACGATCTATTTCGGTGGTGGCACGCCGACCCTGCTCTCCCTCAACCAGTTCGAGGTAGTCTTGCGCGCCTGCACAAACCACTTCTCCGTTACCGAGGGGGCGGAAATCAGCGTGGAAGGCAATCCGGATGGCCTATCAGAAGACTATCTGTGCGGGCTGCGCGTCCTGGGTGTCAACCGCCTGAGCCTTGGCGCGCAGGTATTTGACGATGCGAAGCTGCGGCTGTTGGGCCGCACGCACAGTGCGGCGGACATCGCTACGGCGGTGGAGTGCGCGCGGCGGGTCGGCTTTGACAACCTGAACCTGGATTTGATCTACGGCCTGCCCGATCAAAGCCTGGCGGACTGGCAGGCGACCCTCAACCGGGCCATCGATTTCGATCCAGACCACATATCCTGCTACGCTTTGCAGGTGGAGGAGCACACTGCCCTCCAGGTCCAGGTCGCCCGTGGCCGGCTGCCCGCGCCGGACCCCGATCTGACGGCAGACATGTACGACCTGGCCCGCGCGCGGCTGGCGGCGGCCGGGTTCTGCCATTACGAGATTTCGAACTGGGCCAGAAGCGTTTCGGGTTTCGGGTTTCGGGTTTCGGGTTATCGGCCGTGGCTCGCGCCAGATCAACTCGAAACCCGAAACCCGAAACCCGAAACTTTAGCGTCGGAACTCAAACCTTGCGAGCACAACCTCATCTACTGGCGTAATGAGCCGTACCTGGGTCTGGGTGCTGGGGCGCATGGGTGGTTCGGTGGCGAGCGCACGGTGAACGAGTTGCGCCCCCGGACGTACATGGAACGCGTTGAGGCAGGTGAATTGCCGGTGGTCGCGCGGGAGCCGATTGACCTACCCTTGGAAATGGCCGAGACCGTTTTCCAAGGGCTGCGGCTGGTCGAAGAGGGGCTCGAGTTTGAGCGGTTTGCCCGACGATTCGGGCGGCGACTCGAGGTGGTGTACGGGCAGGAGCTCAGAGAACTAAGGCAGATGGGGCTGATCACCGTAGACGAGCAGCGGGTCAGGCTGGCGCCGGAGGCGCTCCTCGTTAGCAACGAGGTATTCGAGCGCTTTTTGCCCCATCGTCAGCTAGCGGCGGCGGCCTGACAGGGAAGTATTCAGCCATCAGCATTCAGTGATCAGCTTTCCGTCTCAAAGCGACAGGTTTCTCTGCCTCAAGCTCGAAGACTGGCGGCTGATGGCTGATGGCTGATAGCTGAAAGCTGGCGATGGAGGTGACCTATGACCAAGGAGGCGAAGCGACGTCATGTTTTCGCCGTCTCAGATGCGACGGGAGCAACCGGGGAGACGGTGGTACGTGCCGCGTTGACCCAATTCCAATCGGCCGACGTCATCGTCCATCGTATCCCCGGGGTGCGCACACCGGAGCGCGTCCGGGAAGTCGTCGAAGAGGCGGCGCGGCTGGGGGCGATCATTGTTCACACGATGGTCTCCGCCGAATGCCGGCAGGTGATGCTGACAGAGGGTCGCCACCGCCACGTTGATACCATCGACTTGCTCGGCCCATTGCTGACCCGCCTGAGCGACGTGCTGGAGATTTCACCCCTGGCCCAACCCGGGCTCTTCCGCCAGCTTGACGAAGTCTACTTCAGGCGTATCGCCGCCGTCGAGTTCGCTGTGCGCCACGACGATGGCAAAAATCCCGACGAGTTGAATCAGGCCGAGATAGTGATAGTCGGCGTATCGCGAACTGGCAAGACACCGTTGAGCGTTTACCTGGCCTACCGGGGTTGGTTGGTTGCCAACGTGCCCATCGTCCCCTCCATCT
>JBBITV010000053.1:2304-13593 GCA_037440585.1 Chloroflexota bacterium | reverse complement strand
CTGGGCGCCGTCACCCTGCAGGCTACGGCGACTTCCAGCCGGGGCACCATCGGCGAGTACCGCTGGGACTTCGGGGACGGCACCCCGGTGGCTACCGGTACCGCGAGCGCCATCACCCACGTCTACGCAGTCCCCGGCGCGCACACCGCCAGAGTGATGGTCATCGACAGCCTGGGGCACAGCGCGGTCGCCAGCGCCACGGTCAACGTGGTCTTCGTGGCGCAGATCCAGGCGCACGCCGCCGACACGGGCTACTTCGACAGCCTGCCCCTGGTGAAGAACTTCCTGGGCGCAGGCACGATGTGGACCGGCATCGACCGCCGCCCGCAGACGCCGCGCATCCTCCACGGCGGGACGCAGTTCGACCTGGCGGGGGCGGTGCCGCCCGGCGCGCGCATCATCAGCGCCACGCTGGAGTTAACCGGCCGCAGCGAGCGCTACCTGGACCGGAGCCGGCCTGCCACCTGGCAGGCGGAGTTGCTGCCGGCGAGCCTGGACGCGGCGTGGAAGAACACGGCCTACTTCCACATCCACAACGCCGCGCCGGTGGTAGCCCTGACTCCGGTGTTGGACAACAGCGCCCTCAGGCCGGGGCAGGTGAATGTCTTCACGTTCGACGCTGCGGGCGTGGCGGAACTGCAAGCCCGGCTGAGCACGACGGGGAAGGCATCGTTCCGCACGAGCGGCGCGACGACGGCGGCCTATGCCCGCGAGATTTTCGGCTGGGACGGGCGGTCAGCCGCTGCGCCGGTGCTGCGGGTGTACTACATGCGCTAAGGGCTGGTAAAGAAATAAGTTCCTGTGTCACCCCTTCACTGCGTTCAGGGCAAGCTCTGAGCGAAGCGAAGAGCCTGCCCTGAACGCAGTGAAGGGGTCTCTGTTCCCTTGTGCCGAGACTCTCATTGAAACACGGAGATGCTTCGCTCCGCTCAGCATGACAGCAACGGAAGCAATTCTTTTACGAACCCTAAGCCAAGGTGCGATGCACTTGGATTCTTCTAAATCTGCGCTTTCTTGCCCGAAGTGCGTCGCACCTTATTGTCGGGCTGGGATTGCGATCCCGCCACAAAGCAACGTAGACCTGACAGGTCTCCCAGACCTGTCAGGTCTACGTCATATTGCGTATTGACTCAAATCCACACTCACGCAGTGGGCTGCGACTAGCGGCACATGACCGCTCTCCCCCGTAGATCAGTGTGAACTTCATACCGCTGCCCGCCCGCCGCCAGGATGACCTTGTAGCCCGGAGTAATAACCTGGATGTACATCTGGCCCGGCTGGGGACAGCCCAGGCTGGCATCCGGCCAGTCCACCTGTTCGATAGACACGACCTGAATCTGGTCGGCGGGTGCGTTGATGCGGCGCGCCAACTCGGCCCGGGCCGCTTCAGCGGCGGTGTCGGCGGGGCTCAGGCTGCGTGGGGCGGGTGTTTGGATGGGGGTGGGGGACCCAGGGGGCAACGTGCGGGCCGGCTGGGCCGGGGTAGTCGCCGCCGGAGAAGTGGGGGTAGGTTGCTGTAGGGTCGTGGGCTGAACTGCCGGGCCAGGCTGCGCCGACGTGCCGCCGCAGCCAATGCTCAATACAACTGGTGTCAGTAAGGCTATCCAGCCTATTATTTTTCGCATGCCTCTTCTTCTCCTGTAAGCGTTCAGTCCACTGTGTCATTCTGAGCGAAGCGAAGAATCTCGTTGCTGCGAAAACGAGATGCTTCACTGCGTTCAGCATGACAGTCTGAACGGTTACCTTCTCCTCTCATCATGCTGCCGGAAATAGGGTAATTTCCAGACGCTCGTGGCGCCCGAAAAGTTCACGAAAAAGGTGCGACGCACCTTTCGAATGCGTCGCACCTCAATTCTGACTGCAGAAGTGCCATGCCCTGTCGTGTTCAATCCGGCACGATCCGCGTCCCCGTCTCGCCACGCAGCGCCCGCTCGATGTTTTCAGGGTTGGTGATCAACGCTTCTTTGCCGCCGTTCTCCAGGTACCAGATACTGGCCTCGATTTTGGGGCCCATGCTGCCCTTGGGAAAATGCCCCTCGGCGAGATACTGCTGCGCTTCGCTCAGCGTCATCCGGTCCAGCCAGCGCTGGTTCGGCTTGCGGTAGTTCAGCGCCACCTTCTCGACGGCGGTTGAGATGAGAAACAGATCGGCGTGGATGCGGAAGGCCAGGCGCGCCGAGGCGTAGTCCTTGTCGATGACGGCTGCGACGCCCACCAGGTCGCCGTTCTCATCCTCGATCACGGGGATGCCGCCGCCGCCGACAGCAATAACAACGTAGCCATGGTCCACCAGGTGCTTGATGGCGTCGCGCTCGATGATCCGCTTGGGCATCGGCGACGGCACCACGCGCCGCCAACCTCGCGCCGCGTCCTCGATGACATCCCAGCCGTCCTCCCGCTGCCGCCGCAACGCGTCCTCTTTCGTCATAAAAGACCCAATGGGCTTACTGGGATTCTTGAATGCCGGGTCATCCTTGTCTACGAGTACCTGGGTGACGACGGTAAGAGCATGCTTCTTGATTCCACGTCGCCGGAATTCGTTGTACAGCGCCTTCTGGATCATGTAGCCAATCGCGCCCTGGGGCACCTCGTGCAATTCGTGCCGCGACAGCTCCGACCGCCGCAGGATGAAGCCCACTTGCGGCCCATTGCCATGGGTGATGACGATGTCCCAGCCATGGGCGATCATCGCCGCCAGGTGCGTACAGGTTTCGACCGTCGCTGCATACTGATCTGGGACGGTCTGATGCTTTGGATCCTTGATCAACGAATTGCCACCAATGGCAACGACCGCGACTTTGCGGGCCATAAGGGTCTCCTCTCGCCCCACGGACAGAAAGGATCACGGACAAAACCAAAGTAAAGATGTCCGTGGTCCTTTCCGTCCGTGGGGAAATCTTGCTCTACTCAACTCATCGTCAACGCCATCACCGCTTTCTGCACGTGCAGGCGGTTTTCAGCCTCGTCATACACCACGGAAGTCCAGCCGGGACCTTGTGTCTTATCGATAACCGCGTCGGTGACCTCAATGTTACGGTCAGCGGGCAGACAATGCATGTAGATGGCGTCGGGCTTCGCCAGTTCCATGCGGCGCTCGTCGGTGATCCAGCTCGTGTACTGGCGGCCGATGCGAGCGCTCTCCTCGAGGTCGCTGGTCGTCAACAGGGAGCCCCAGCTCTTGGGGTAGACCACGTCAGCGTCGCGGAAGGCCTGGTCCATGTCATGCACAATCTGGAACTTGCCGCCGTAGTGCCTGGCATTAGCTTCGGCTTGAGCCAGGACCTCCGGCATCAGCTTGTATTCTGGCGGGTGCGCCAGGACCACGTCCATCCCGAAGCGGGTCATCTGCAGGATCAACGATTGGGGCACCGAGATGGGCTTCTGATAACTGGCGGCATAGGCCCACGAGACGGCGATCTTCTTGCCGCGCAGGTCGGTCCCTTTCTTCTCGATGATGGTCATGAGGTCGGCCAGGATTTGGAACGGGTGGTAAATATCGCACTGCATATTCAGGACCGGGACACGGCTGGCCTCGGCCACCGCGCGGAGGTACTTGTTGCCGAGACCCCAGTCTACGTGGCGGATGGCAATGCCGTCGAAGTAGCGGCCAAAGATCTCACCGATCTCTTTGGGTGTGTCGCCGTGGGCGATCTGTGTGGTCTTGCTCTCGATAAAGGCCGCGTGGCCTCCCAGTTGGGCCATGCCCGCCTCAAAAGATCCACGTGTGCGGGTGCTGCTGAAGAAGAACAGCATCGCCAGCACCTTGTCGCGCAGGTAGGGGTGCGGCTCACCTAGCGCGCGCTTGCGCTTCAGGTCAAATGCCACGTCCATGACGGTTTCGACCTCTTCCCGGCTGAAATCCAGGTCGCCGATGAAATCACGACCGCGTAAAAGAGTCTGCATGATTAGTCTCCTAATTGCACTAACTTACTACTCCACAGCTCCTAACACAAGAGCGAGCAGCGCCATGCGCATGACGACGCCGTTAAAGGCCTCTTGCCAGTAACGCGACCAGCGGGTGATGTCCACATCCGTCGGGATCTCATCCATGCGCGGCAGCGAGTGCAGCAGGATCGCATCGGACTTGGCCTTGGTCTCCAGCAATTCGCGGGTGATTTTGTAGTTCGCAGGTGTTAGACCGACACCGCCCGAGCGTTCGTCGCGCGCTTTCGTGTAATCCGGCTGTACGACCGGCTCCACCAGGATCACATCGGCTTTGTGGATAACTTGTTCGACATGCTCGGCCTCAGAGAAGTCCAGACTGTACTGCTTCAGTTCCGCCTTAAACTCGGCGGTCAGCGACATCTCAGGCGGGCCGATAAAGGTAATCGGGCAATCGAACTGGGTCAGGGCATAGCCTAGAGAGTGCATGGTGCGCATGCGCATGTCACCTACGGCTAACCAGGTCAAACCATCGATGCGGCCCTTTTCCCGCAAAACCGTGTATAAGTCGGTCAAAATCTGGGTGGGATGTTCGCCCCAGCCATCGCCGCCATTGATGATCGGGATAGAGGCCCACCTGGCCGCTTCGTGGGGCGCGCCCTGCTGGAAGTGGCGCATGACGATGACATCGCCGTAGAATTCCAGCATTTTGACGGTGTCCTTGATCGACTCCTGGTAAAAGTCGCCGGCACGGGTCATCTTCGGATCCGAAAAGCCTGTGACGTGACCACCCAGCCGGTGCATGGCGGCCTCGTGTGCCAGACGCGTGCGCGTGGACGGCTGATAGAACGCCGTCACCAGGGTCTTATGCGTTAGCATATCGGTGTTGCGCCGGCTCCGGGCAATCGGTTCCATATCCCTGGCAACTTCAAAGACATGGAAGAACTCATTGCGCTCAAAATCCTTGAGCGAAAGGATATCACGACCAGCGAAACTCCTCATCTCTGTGCCTCCTTTGGACTAGGGAATGTAAATTACTAAGAAATTACACACGCAGGCAATAAAGCATACCACGCCGTTGCACGCACCACGTCGTCTAAACGCACCTGATCGAGCGCAGTGTGCGCGAGTGCTGGATCGCCGGGGCCGAAGCCGATGCTCGGAATCCTAGCCTTGCCCATCCAGTATGTACCGTTGGTGCTAAAATCCCATTTACCTGTCGGGGGCGGCGTGCCCCATAACGCCTGGTAGGTCGCCAGGCCGGCCTGGACCAGGGGATGCTGCTCTTCCAGCGCCCAGGCCGGGAAGGACTTGTCGACCGGGAAGCGGAAACCGGTGTAGCTCGGCTCATCGTAGCGGACCATCTCGACGGTGACCGCGCCCCGTCCCTCAGGCGGGATCAGCGACCAGATTTGTGACAGCGCTTCTTCTTTACTCTCTCCGAAGGTGAGCCGCCGGTCGACGTAGATGGTGCACTCGTCGGGGACGGCATTAACACTGGGTGTGCGGCTCTCAATGTGGGTGACGGAGATCGTCCCCTTGCCCAGAAAGTCATCGGATTTGAGGTACGGGTCCAGATTGCGGATGCCCTCGATCAAGGGCAACATTTTGTAAATGGCATTGTCACCCAGCCAGTTGGACGCTGCGTGAGCCGATCGGCCTTTGGCTATCACCTTGACCTCGATGCGGCCCTTTTGCCCACGGTACACCTGCAAATTCGTCGGTTCGCCAATGACCACGAAGTCCGGCCGGATGCCCTCGACCTCGACCAGAACATTGGGCGCGATCCCTTCACACCACTCTTCGATGTTGCCAAAACAATAAACCGTCCAGCCGTCGATCAGGCCCAGGTCTTTCGCAAGTGCCACGCCGTACACCATTCCGGCCGTACAGCCCTTCCCGTCACACGCGCCGCGCGCAAACAGGACGCCGTTTTCAATTTTGCCCTGAAACGGGTCCCACTCCCACGCCTTAGGATCGCCCACGCCGACGGTATCGAGATGGCTATCATAGAGAATTTTCTTGGGGCCGGAGCCGATACGGCCCAGGATATTGCCCATCCGGTCAAAGCGGACCTCGTCAAAGCCTATCCGGCGCATCTCCTGGCCGACGCGCTCGCAGACTTCGTGGATCTGGCTGTCCATGCTTGGGATGGCGCAGATGTCGCGCAGGAAGTTGATGATGTCGTCGGCATAGGCATCAGCTTGATCCTGCACCGCTTTAATTCTTGCGGGGGAAACAAGGGGTGGCATGATTGTTCCTCCTGGTGGGAAGTATTGCACATTCGCCGGTAAAGGTCAAGATGATTCTATACGCTTCGGGGGAAATGTCAACTGCTTGACAGTCCAGCCGCCTGGAAGCATAATAGCCAGGCCGCGAACCGGCGATCCTAAATACAGAGGTGAAATGATGCTCCCCAGATTAATGATCCCCGGCCCGGTCGATGTGGACGACGCAGTACTGGCGGAGATGAGCCGCCCGCTGCGCGCCCATTACGGCGCCGACTGGGTCCAGATTTACAACGAGACAGCAGACCTTTTCAAACAGGCGATTGGCACTATGGGTGATGCGTATCTCATGCCTGGGTCCGGCACCCTGGCGAACGACGCCGCCCTGGGCAGCCTGGTGGCCACGGCCGAGAAGGCCATCGTCGGGGTCAACGGCTTCTTCGGCGGGCGGCTGGCCGAGATCGTGCGTGAGTACGGCGGGACAGTGATCGAGGTCACGTCGGAATGGGGCCAGGCCCTCTCTCCGGATGACTTCGCTGCGGCGCTGCGCCAGCACCCAGATGCGGCGGCGGTGGCCGTCGTCCAGTTGGAGACTTCGACGGGGGTACTGAACCCGGTGCGCGAGATCGCGGCCGTGGCGCAGGCCGCCGGAGTGCCCATCGTCATGGATGGGGTTTCGTCCATTGGTGGCGTGGAGTTTGCGATGGACGAGTGGGGGGTTGGCATCACGGTGACAGCGCCGCAGAAGTGCCTGGGTGCGCCGCCGGGCCTGGGCCTGCTGGCCGTGGCGTCCTCGGTCTGGCCGCGCATCGAGCAGCGGGCAAACCAGCCCCACGGCTGGTACTGCAACCTTAACACCTGGCGCTGGTATCAGCACAACTGGGCCGACTGGCATCCCTATCCGATGACCCTGCCAGTCAACAATATTCTGGCCTTGCGTGAGAGTCTGCGGCAGCTCCTGGCAGAAGGTCTGGAGCGCCGGATCGCCCGCTATCGCAGCCTGGCGGAGCGTCTGCGCCGTGGCCTGCAGGAGTTGGGGATGCCGCCGGTGGTGCCGGAGCCGATTTCCGCCCCCGTGATGACCGCTGCCTGGGGTCCCCCGGGCGTCCCGACGAGCGAGATCGTCCGCTTCGTCGAAGTCGAGTACGGGATCAAGATTTCGGGCGGGCTGGGGATTTTCAAGGACCGGGTGTTCCGGATCGGGCACATGAGCCCCACCATGTCGCCGGAATTGGTCGACCGGTTGCTCGGAGCGCTCGCAGACTTCTCAAAAAGACGACGATGATTCGCCCCACTCGTCCCCAGGATGTGGCCCAGATTATAGACCTGGCAACCGGCACCGGGGTGTTCAAACCGGGGGAGATTGAGGTCCTGCGCGAGCTCCTGAACATCTATCTGAGCGACCCGCAGCAACAGGACTATCACTTTATCTCCTACGAACAGGATGGCCAGGTGCGGGGCTTTGCCTGCTACGGCCCCACCGCCATGACCGATGGCACCTATGACCTGTACTGGATTGCCGTCACGAAGGCTATCCAGGCCAAAGGCATCGGCGGGCAGTTGCTGGCGCACGTCGAGGGCGAAATTCGCTGCCGCAATGGGCGGCTGGTCGTGGTCGAGACCTCATCTACCCCGGCCTATGACCTGACCCGGCAGTTCTATCTGAAACATAATTACGAGCAAGCAGCGGTGATTAAGGACTTTTACGCGGATGGGGACTCGCTGGTGATCTTCAGGAAGCGCGTGGACCAGGTGGAATGAACGGGAGCCTGGAGCACGAAGTGTTAGTAGATCACAATTTCGTTCGGAGGGAGATGTCAAGGATCATGACCACTGAGCAGCCTATGTCAGGACCCCACCCCGGCCGGCGTGGAATTCGTCAGCCATTAGGGCCGCTTGAGGCGCGGATCATGGACGTGCTGTGGCAGAGGAGTGAGGGCACTGTATCTGAGGTCTGGCACGCCCTCGCACCGGACCGGCAGATGGCCTATGATACGGTGCGGACGGTGATGAATCGCCTGGTGGCGAAGGGTCTTCTGGAGCGCGAAACGGGCAGCAAGGCGCACCGCTACCGGCCTACTTTGCCTCAGGATGAGTTCACCGAGCGCACCGTCAGCACCGTCCTTGACGAGTTGTTACGTGACTTCCGCGAGCCCGCGATGGCGCATTTTTTGGATCGATTATCGCATGAGGAGGAAGAGCAGATCCTGGCGTTGAGCCGCCTGATCGAGCAACGGCGCCAGGCACGGAGTAAGAGAGAATAAAGATTGACTTTGTCACATCTAGTGGTATAATCTCCGCCACGTTGCGAAATTCGTGAGCAAGCTGGCAAGATGAGGAGCGGTTCGCAGGATGGGCGGAGACTCGAAGCAGGCACATGATATTATCTTCCGGCTGCGCTGGATTATTCCCCCGCTTATTGCCTGCCTCGGCGTGATCTATCTCGTTTTCGACCACGTGGTCGTCGAAGGCCACCCGATTTCCTCGGCGCTGATTCTTCGCGAGGCCCTGGTCATTGGCCTGATTGGACCGGTTCTCGCCTGGTTCATCCTCACCTGGGCGGCACGCGAGGCGTCGCAACGAGAGTCGGCGGAAGCGGAGTTGGCCCACCGCAACCAGGAGCTATCGACACTCAACGAGATCAGTGCTACGGTGAGCCAGTCGCTAGACCTCAACGAGGTGCTGGACCGGGCGCTAGACAAGGTGCTCGCCATTGCCGGCGCCGAAGCCGGTGAGATTCGTGTGCTCGAGCACGACCAACTTGTGCTGAAAGCGCACCGCAGATTGTCGCCCTGGTTTTTACAGGCAGAGGGACGCGTGGGGTTGGGGGAGTGTCTGTGTGGGATGGCGGCACAGTGCGGCAAGGTGATGCACGTGGATGATACCGTGGCCGGTGCGTTGACCCGGCCCGCCTGCCAAATTGAAGGGTTCCGCTCCGTAGTGAGTGCCCCAGTGCGTGCCAAAGAGCGTGTAGTGGGGGTAATTCACATCGCGAGCTATCAGCCACATGCCTTCACGCCCCAGCAAAAACAACTCCTGGCCGCTATAGGCAACCAGATCGGCCTGGCGATTGAGAATGCGCAACTGTATGCCGAGGTCAAAGATCTGAACCAGCAACTGGATCGGTGGGTGCAGCGCCGGACGGAGGAATTGATGGCCGCTAAGGAGGAACTGAGCGAGAAGGCGCGCCAGCTCCGGCAACTGGTCATTGAGACGATGCATATCGAAGAAAAAGAGCGGGCGCGCATTGCTCACGAGATGCACGACGGGGTCATCCAGTTAATCACCGGTACGTTGTATGAGACACAGGCTGCTAAGGAGACACTGCTCACACGGCCCCAAGTCGCCTTTGAGAAGCTACGAACAGCGCAGGAACTGCTTAAGCGCATGGATGCTGAGACTCGCCGCGCCATCTACGACCTCCGTCCTCTCATCCTCGACTCTATGGGCCTGGTGCCCGCCCTCCGCGAACATGCGGCCAGCTTTAGCCAGCTCAACGGCGTACCCTGTGCCCTCTACCTATCCGGCACATGCGTGCGCCTGCCGGCCGACACAGAGGTGGCCGTTTATCGCATTGTCCAGGAGGCACTCAACAACGTCGCCACCCATGCCCAGGCTACCTCCGTCCAACTCTTTGTCGACTTCACGCCGGGTACCGTGCGGGTCGTCGTCCAGGACGATGGCCGCGGCTTTGACGTGGATGCACTCCCGGCTTCACCACGGCGGCACCTGGGACTGATCGGCATGCGTGAGCGGGCGGAGAGTGTCGGCGGTAAGCTGGAAATACGCTCAAGGCCGGGTGAGGGGACGCGGGTGATCCTGGAAGTACCGGCAGAACGAACTCAAAGGAACTTGGGGGAACTAAGGGAACTTAAGGAACTGAGGGAACTGAGGGAACTCAAGGGCCTGTAGCCTCGTCAGTTTCCTCAGTTCCTTGAGTTCCTTGAGTTCCTTCGGAGACCGAGGTGCTGATGGATCGAATCCGTGTTCTAGTCGTCGATGACCACCCAGTCGTACGCCACGGGCTGCGCAGTTTGCTGGCCAATCACGACGATATCCAGATCGTGGGAGAAGCCGGAAGCGCGTCCGAGGCGTTCCAAATGGCGAGCAGTGCCCATCCGGATGTGGTGCTGTTGGACATCCGTATGCCCGGCTATAGCGGAATAGACGTTGCGCAACAACTACGGCGTGCTCACCCCACCCTCCGTGTTCTCATTCTGACTGCCTATGAAGACGATGAATATCTCTTCGGGGCGCTGCGGGCTGGCGCCCACGGCTACTTGCTCAAGAGTAGCTCCCACGACGTCCTTGCCTCAGCCATCCGCGCGGTCCATCGCGGGGAGCGGCTGCTCAGCCCTGGTCTGGTCGATCGGGTGCTCAAAGAGTTTGAGGACCTGGCAAAGGAGCGAGCCCACCACGAGTCGGGCCTGTCAGACCAAGAATTGCAGGTCTTGCGCCACATCGCCGAAGGCGCGACGAACAAGGAAATCGCCGAGCGAATGTTCTGGAGTGAAGTGACGGTCAAGCGCAAGGTAGAGGATATTTTTGCCAAACTGAATGTCGCCAACCGGGCCCAAGCGGTGGCGGAGGCGATTCGGCGCGGGTTGATATGATGTTTCGAGTTTCGGGTTTCGGGTTGCGCGTTGAAACTCTAAACACGAAACCCCAAAAAAGAAACAAGGTAGATAACAATAGGGTGAAATACTGATAATTTTTTCCCACCAATATTGGCTTGTAGCACGGTAAAATGGCACTATGACAATTGTCCTCTTTTCGTCTCACCGAATGGGGAACGAGCCATGACCAATCAGTCCGACCTCGCGTATCGGGTCTTACACCTGGAACAGCAGTTGGATGCCTATCAGAAGCTTCACGCACAGGAATTGGAGGAGATCCGCAAGGCCCTAAACGAGCTGAAAAGCCAGCTCGTAGCTATGGCGACAGCGCCGCAGCCGCAGGGTATGCGCTCCTACGAGGAGCGCTGAGTGTTCCTCGGGATTGCGCCGGATCATCGTGAGCGCCGGGCGTGGGCGTGCCCCATTGTCTGGGATGGAGTGCGCGCGGCCAGGCTCATGAAGGAGGGCTATGCATGGATGGAATGAATGAGCACGAGCTGATTTACGATTGGAATCTCCACGGGCAGGTGACACACTATCCGCGGGGAGTGGAGCTGAATGAC
>JBBITV010000053.1:0-2287 GCA_037440585.1 Chloroflexota bacterium | reverse complement strand
AATCGCTCCGCGATGGGTTGCAGTCGCCGTCGGTGACGCAGCCTACGCTCGAAGAGAAGCTCCGCCTGCTCCACCTGATGGCCGACCTGGGGATCCACTCCGCCAACATTGGCTATGCGGGCGCCAGCGCCAAAGCACTGAGCGATGTCATCGCCCTGGCGAAGGAGATTGTCAATCACAAGCTCAAAATCGTGCCTAATTGCGCCGGACGCACCATCAAGGTCGACATCGACCCTATTATCGAGGCGTCGGAGCGGGCAGGCATCGCCATCGAAGCGGCAACGTTCCTGGGCTCGAGCCCGATCCGGCAGTACGCCGAAGGTTGGGACCTGGATCGCCTGCTCAAGCTGACGGCTGACGCGGTCAGCTACGTGGTCTCGCGAGGCTTGCCTTCAATGTTTGTGACCGAGGACACCACCCGCGCCGACCCGGAGGCGCTACGCAAGCTATACACCTGCGCCATCGAACACGGCGCGAAGCGCATCTGCCTGGCCGATACAGTCGGGCACGCCACCCCGGATGGGGCATATAACCTGGTCACTTTCATCAAGGGGGTAGTTGCGGACACCGGCGAGGACGTCAAGATCGACTGGCACGGCCACTGCGACCGGGGTCTGGCTATCCCGAATACCCTGGCCGCTATTGCGGCTGGTGCGCATCGCGTGCACGCCTGCGCGCTGGGCATCGGCGAGCGGTCCGGGAACACACCCATGGACATTCTCCTGGTCAATCTGAAGCTGCTAGGGGTCATCGACCAGGACCTTTCCAGGCTGCCCGAGTATTGCCGGCTGGTCTCCCAGGCGTGTGGCGTGCCGATCCCCTTCAACTACCCGGTCGTCGGCGCGGACGCCTTCCGAACCGGGACGGGCGTCCACGCGGCGGCAGTGATCAAGGCGCAACGCAAGGGACACGATTGGCTGGCGGACCGGGTGTACTCCGGTGTGCCGGCGGCGATGTTTGGGTTCCGCCAGGGGATCGAGGTCGGACCTATGAGTGGTGAAGCGAACGTGATCTACTGGCTCAGCTCGCGCGGGATCGAGCCGTCGCGGGAACTGGTAGCCAAGGTATTCGATGCGGCCAAGCGATCCAATCGCCTGCTGACCGATGCGGAGATCGAGGCGATTGTCGCAGCGGAGCGGGTGGTGGCTTGAAGCCCCTCACCCCCGGCCCCTCTCCCTCTGGGAGAGGGGAGAACGCCCTCTCCCCCTGGGAGAGGGTTGGGGTGAGGGTTCATTGGCGGAAGGGGGGTGAGCGCGAAGACCAACTCCAAAACATCGCCCAGCGGTCTGTGCGCCGCGTGACCGCGTTCTTGCACATTTGCAAAAAGGAGGAGAAACGACATGAGGCGTTCGATCGCCCTATCTCTACTTTTGATCTTCGGTGTGCTCGTGATAGCTGCTTGTGGTGGCGCCGCTACCCCGACCAAGGCGCCCGAACCGACGAAGCCCCCAGCGGCCGCCCCCACCAAGGCGCCAGAACCCACCAAGCCGCCCGCTGCTGCGGCCGAACCTTACAAGATTGGGGTTGTCGTCTCGGTCACCGGTCCCCTGTCCTCGTTGGGCGTCCCGGAGCGCGACACGGCTCTGATGCTTGAGGAGCAGGTGAACAAGGCGGGTGGCATCAAGGGGCCGGATGGCCAGATGCATCCGCTGAAAGTCATCGTCGAAGACGACGCATCCGACGCCAGCAAGGCGGTTCTGGCCGCGAAGAAACTTATCGAGCAAGACAAGGTGCACGTGTTGCAGGGGTCTAGCGGCAGTCCGTCCAGCGTTGCGATGGCCCCGGTAGCCTCAGAGGCCAAGATCCCGATGATCAGTTACGCCTCTTCCAGCGCCATCGTCTATCCCGCGCTGCCGGCGGACCAAGTCGTCAAGATCCCGGGGAAACCGGATCATAAGGCGAGTGCTGGCGAAACGATCGTTTATCTGAGCCGGGTCTATGGGGTCAAGGGGGACGAGATTCTGAAAGCCAACCCGGACCTCAAGGTCGCCCTGGCCCTGCCCTGGATCTTCAAGACCCCTCAGGAGAACTACCCGGTGGCTGAGGTCCAGGCGGATTACTGGAAGGCCAAGGGCGTCAAGAAAGTCGCCTCGATCGGCATCAACAACGCCTTTGGTCTGGATTCGCGGCTGGGGATGAAGGCCGTGTACAAAGAGGCCGGCATCGAAATCGTGGCGGATGAGTTGTTCCAGCCGGGGGATAAGGACATGCGCGCCCAGTTGACCAAGATCAAGGGACTGAACCCGGACGGTCTGGTCGTACACGCCACGTCGGCCGAAGGAGCCGC
>JBBITV010000052.1:0-13762 GCA_037440585.1 Chloroflexota bacterium | reverse complement strand
CCATGCTGTGAATCCGTGGCGCCACCGCCTAGCGGCAGCGCTGAGGTATACATCCGCTCGACCCCCAGGGATTCCAGCCCAACCGCCGCCCCAACAATATCGATGATGGGTTCTGTTTATCCTGAACACGGAATTGCCATGCAGGGCAGCTTGCCGTATAATTCAGCCAGCACCTTTTGAGTGAGGTCTTGCCCAGCAAACATGATGAAAAGAACCATGAAAGCCCTGGTCAAAAAGTACCCGCAACCCGGCTTGTGGTTAGAAGAGATCTCCGTTCCCGAGTTTGGAATCAATGATGTCCTGATCAAGGTCCATAAAACATCCATCTGTGGAACCGATGTACACATTTGGAATTGGGATGCCTGGGCGCAAAAGACCATCCCCGTTCCGATGGCGATTGGACACGAATTTGTCGGTACAGTGGCGGCCATGGGCAGTAACGTGCACGACCTCGAAATCGGTGATATTGTGTCTGGGGAAGGCCACATTGTCTGTGGACGGTGCCGGAACTGCCTGGCTGGGCGCCGCCACCTGTGTAAGGATACCCAAGGGGTGGGTGTGAACCGGCCCGGCGCATTCGCCGAATACATTTGCATGCCGGTCACGAATGTCTGGCATGCCGATCCCCGGATTCCCATGGACATTTTGTGCATTTTTGATCCCTTCGGGAATGCGACGCACACCGCCCTGGCCTTTAAGGTGTTGGGCGAAGACGTACTGATTACCGGCGCAGGTCCCATTGGAATCATGGCCACGGCCATCGCCAAACATGCGGGCGCACGTTACGTGGTGACGACCGATATGAATCCTTACCGGCTCGAACTGGCGAAGCAGATGGGCGCCACGATTGCCCTCAACATCCGAGAGAAGAGCATTGCCGAGGTTCAGAAAGAACTGGGGATGAAGGAGGGCTTTGATGTGGGCCTGGAGATGTCGGGCAGCGGGGAAGCTTTCCGGGATATGCTCGCCAATATGTGCCATGGCGGCAAAATCGCCCTGCTGGGGATCCCCACGCAAGAGTTGGCGATAGACTGGAACATCGTGATCTTCAATGGTCTGACGATCCGGGGCATCTATGGCCGTGAAATGTATGAAACCTGGTACTTGATGCAATCCATGATCCAGACGGGCCTGGACATCAGCCCGGTGATCACACACAAGTTCCATTACACCGAATTCGAAAAGGCGTTCGAGGTGATGCGGTCTGGCAATGCGGGGAAGGTGATCTTGAACTGGGTCGATGTAGCATCGGCTTGACACTAAAGGAGCACAGGAGATGGACCAACAGCAAATTCAACCGGGTATTTCTTCCCAAGTTAAGGAAGTCGCAACGCTAGGCGGCGGCTGCTTCTGGTGTATTGAAGCGGTTTTTGATGACCTGAAGGGTGTGGAATCCGTTGAATCGGGATACGCGGGCGGTACGGTGGCGAATCCGACTTATCGGCAGGTGTGTACAGGAACGACGGGACATGCCGAAGTGGTTCAAATCACGTTCGACCCGAGCGTGATTTCATACAAACAACTCTTGGAAGTGTTCTTCACGGTACATGACCCCACCACGTTGAACCGGCAAGGCCCCGACGTAGGTACGCAATATCGCTCGGCAATTTTCTACCACAACGATGAGCAGCAAGCGATTGCCGAGCAGGTGATCAGGGAGATCGAAACGGCGAACATCTGGGATGCGCCGATTGTGACGGAGGTCGTGCCCTTCAAGGCCTTCTACAAGGCGGAGGACTATCACCAGGAGTATTTCAGACTCAACCCCGAGCAGGCCTACTGTCAATTCGTCATTGCGCCCAAAGTGGCGAAGTTTCGGGAACGGTTTCGTGAGATGTTGAAGCAGTAAACGATGACAGGGACTTTGACAGTGCCCTCGGCGGTCACATGTAGAAGCCCTCGTCTTGACAAAGACCAATCCCCAGATTACAATAGGAAAAAAAGGCGGCCTTAGTTGCAATAAGGTGCGACGCACTTCTCCAAGTGCGTCGCACCTTAACTGAACCGTATTGGGTCTGAATTCACAAGGAGGTGCATTATGAGCCTGACACGTTGGGAGCCCTTTAGCGACCTGATGTCCCTGCGCGAAGCCATGGATCGGTTGTTCGAGGAAAGCTTCGTGCGGCCGCGCCGGGGCTGGCTCGCGGCCATGGGCGCGGAAGAACTGGCCATCGATATCTACGAAACCCCGAATGAGGTCGTGGTCAAAACGGCCGTGCCGGGGGTCAAGCCAGAAGACCTCGACATCACTATCACTGGCGACACCTTGACCATCAGGGGCGAAACCAAGGCAGAGGAACAGGTGAAGCGGGAAAACTATATCCGCCAGGAGCGCCGCTACGGCGCGTTCTCCCGTTCAGTCTCGCTGCCCGCCGGGTTGAGGACCGACCAGGCCGAAGCCAATTTTGAGCACGGGATGTTGACGCTGACCATCCCGAAAGCTGAGGAGGTCAAGCCAAAGACCATCAAGGTTCAGGCGAAGTAATAGCAACAAAAGGTCCCCAACCATCAAAGATGGTTGGGGACCTTACTTACAGCGGAGGGGGAGGGATTTGAACCCTCGGTGGAGGTTTTAAGCCCCCACAGGCGCTTAGCAGGCGCCCGCACTAGACCTGGCTATGCGACCCCCCCAGCATCCAGCCTCAATTATACCTTATTCAATAGAGATGTCAAGGTGTTTGCCTGCCATCCCTGCTAGTGCTACAATTCCAGTCATAACTGCCCGTCTTCATCGCTCCGCGTGTTCTCCGGGCACTGTCAACAAGGGGGAGCATGTTAATCCTACACGGAACCTGGCTTCAACCAAACGAACCGCCAGACCGAGGGAAATTCATCTTCTGGGCTGAAACCTCAGACCAACCCACCCCGCTGAAAGGGCGTGGGCGCCTGTCTCGGAAGGGCATCCCACAGGCGCAATCGCACCCCTTCCAGGCTACTCCTGAACGCATTCGGGTCGCCCTCTCGGACCTGGTACCAGACTTGACGCATGTCCAGGGGCAATTCACCGCCGCCCGTGTGCAACTCCACCTGCCCTCAAAGGGCCAGGCACCGCAGCCATCGCCGCAACTGGCGCGAGCTGGGATCGAACTCGCAGCACCGGCCGAGTCCGTGCCGCCACACCTGACAACGTGGATAGCAGACGCCGTCTCTCGTGCCCCGGTCGATGCCCTGACATACCTGGCCGCGCTGCCCGAAGGACCGGTGTCGCCCCAACTTCGGCTTGAGCTGGGCGATGACGTGCGCTTCTGGAGTCTTGCGGCCAAATTCGCCTTAGAGCTTCTGGCCCGCCAACGCTTCTTGCCTACTCTCATGAAAGACGACGGCGGCGGTTTCCGGGCTGTCTGGTCGCCCATCCTGGACGATCCGGCTGACCAGAGCCGCTTTGACAGCCTGGTCAAGGCTATGCCGCCTATTTGCCGGGCGGTCCAGCCAGTCGGCCCGCCTGCAGACCTGCCTCCCGACCCTCGCGCCCTGCTTGACAGCTTCCTGCGCAGCCTGACCGACGCCGCCGTCCGGGAGTGGACCCTGGCGGTATGGCCCGGCTGGCTGAAGACGCGGCATGTGAACGGCACTCGTGCCCGAAAACAGCCGGAGGCGAACGCCGGCCAGATCTGGCTGGACGCCCTGCTGGCGCCTAGCCCGGTCCTGGATGCCCCGCGTCCCCAACTCCTCGCCCTGCGCGACCAGTACCAGGCCTGGGTCGACCAATTGCACGTGGCCGGCGACGCTGTTTTCCGCATCTGTTTCCGGCTGGAGCCGCCCGAAGCGCCCACCCCTGGCCCATCCGGCGCGCGTATATGGACACTGCGCTTTTTCCTCCAGGCGCTGGACGACCCAAGCTTGCTGGTGCCGGTGGACCAGGTCTGGCGCGAGTCCGGCGGTACGTTGCGCTATCTCAACCGCCGCTTCGACCGGCCCCAGGAGCGCCTGCTGGGTGGCCTGGGTCATGCTACGCGCATGTTCCCGCCGCTGGAGCGCAGCCTGAAGCAGGCCCGGCCTGAAGCCTGTGACCTGGACGTAAACGAGGCTTACGGCTTCCTGCGCGAGACTGCGCGCCTGTTCGAGGAGACTGGCTTTGGGGTACTGGTGCCCCCGTGGTGGGCCAGCCGCAAAGCCGGATTGAGCGTCCGGCTGCGCATCAAGCCCAGCCGGAAACAAGCCCAAACCACGACGTCTGGAATTTTGGGGCTAGACACCGTGGTCGCCTTTGACTGGCAATTAGCCCTGGGCGGCGAACCGCTGAGCCGTGAAGAGTTCGAGAAGCTGGCGGCGCTCAAGCAGCCCTTGGTGCAGATTCGCGGCCAATGGGTGGAACTGCGCCCGGACCAGGTTGAGGCAGCTATCCGCTTCTGGGAATCCCGGCGTGCCCAGGACCAGATGTCACTGGCGGATGCTCTGCAAATATCGCTCGCGGGAGACGGCAGCGCCACGGGGCTGCCAGTAGAGAGTGTCGAGACTGAGGGCTGGATCGACGAGCTGATCCGGCAACTAGGCGGCCGCGAGCGCCTGGCAGAATTACCGCCGCCCGCAGGTTTCGTCGGCCAGTTGCGGCCGTACCAGGTCAGAGGCTATTCATGGCTGGAGTTCATGCGTCAATGGGGTTTCGGGGCTTGCTTGGCGGACGACATGGGACTCGGCAAGACGATCCAGACCATCTCCCTGATGCTCCACGACAAGGAACATGGCCCTCATACCGGCCCGGTCTTGCTCCTCTGCCCCACATCCGTCGTTGGGAACTGGGAGCGCGAAGTGCAGCGATTTGCGCCGTCACTGCGGACAATGATCCATCACGGCGCGAGCCGGGCCAGGGGTGAAGAATTCGCAGCCCGGGCGAGACAACATGACCTGGTCATCAGCAGTTATCCCCTGGTACATCGTGACGAAGCGGACTTGACTGGGATCGATTGGAGCGGCGTGGTGCTGGACGAGGCGCAGAACATCAAAAATCCGTCGACCAAGCAGACGCAAGCAGTGCGCAAGCTGCCGGCCGGTTACCGGGTGGCGCTGACCGGCACCCCGGTCGAGAATCGCCTGTCGGAGCTGTGGTCAATCATGGAGTTCCTGAACCCGGGCTATCTCGGCTCACAAAAGGATTTCAGGACTCGCTTTGCCTTGCCCATCGAACGTTATCGCGACCAGGCGGCGACGCAGCGCCTCAAGTCCCTGGTCCAGCCGTTCATCCTGCGTCGCCTGAAGACGGACCCGAAGATCATCCAGGACTTGCCGGACAAGCTAGAGATAAAGGTTTTCTGCAATCTCTCTCGCGAGCAGGCGACGCTCTACGAGGCCGTCGTGCGCGACTCCCTGAAGCAGATCGAGGAGTCGGAAGGGATGCAGCGGCGGGGTATCATCCTGGCGACTTTGATGAAGCTCAAGCAAGTCTGCAACCACCCGGCCCAGTTCCTGGGCGATCACAGCAGCCTGCCGGGTCGCTCGGGCAAGCTGGCGCGCCTGACCGAGATGCTGGAGGAAGTCTTCTCGGTGGGCGACCGGGCGCTGGTCTTCACCCAGTTTGCCGAAATGGGCGAGATGCTCCAGGCACACGTAGCGGACGTGCTCGGCGGTGAGGTCCTGTTCTTGCACGGCGGGACACCCCGTAAACAGCGTGAGAAGCTGATCGCCCGCTTCCAGGCGGACGAACCCGGTTCGATGGCTTTTATCCTCTCTCTCAAAGCGGGCGGAACGGGCCTCAACCTGACCAAGGCCAACCACGTTTTCCACTTCGACCGCTGGTGGAACCCGGCGGTGGAGAACCAGGCTACCGACCGCGCTTTCCGCATCGGCCAGATGCGCAACGTGCAGGTATACAAATATATCTGCGCCGGCACGCTTGAGGAGCGCATCGACGAAATGATCGAGAGCAAACTGGCCCTGGCGCAGAACGTGTTGGGAGCGGGCGAAGCGTGGCTGACGGAGCTGTCGACGGAGCAATTGCGGGACCTGTTCACGTTAAGACGTGAGGCTGTAGGGGAAGAATAGATTTGGGTTTGACAAGTGCCGCATCATCATACAATGCGGACTCAGTTGTACTCAGCTTTGGCGACATGGTATAATTTGGCGTAGTGCCGAAACCACTCCGCTTTGCGAGGTGCAAAATGACTACTTCGGTTCTCAAACGCCAGCTCATTGAGGATGCAAATGGAAATCCAATTGGCGTTATCCTACCACTGGATGAATTCGCGCTGGTCAAGGAAATTCTTGAGCAATACTTCCCAAGTTCCAGCGAAGTTGATAAGCTTTACCAGATAGAGCAGGCAGCCAACGATCCTCTCTTTCTGGCAGACTTGCACGAGACGATGTCAGCCTTTGCTGAGGTTGATGCCCACTGGTGGGAACCAATCCCGTGAAGTATCAATGGCATATTTTTCTTGCTTCACTTGATCCCACAAAAGGATCGGAGCAGGCTGGTAGACGGCCGGTGCTTGTAATAAGCAGGGAACAAATCAACCAATTGCTACCCGTGGTTAATGTGATTCCCCTCACCTCCCGTAAATCAGACGCGCGTGTCACCTACCCTAATGAAGTCTTGTTACCAACTGGTGTAGCTGGTTTGAGCGTAGACTCCATTGCTTTATGTTACCAAATTCGCACATTAGATAAAAGCCGACTGGAACAAGATTTAGGTGAACTGACTGACGTGAACCTGCGCCAAGCCGTTCTCGAGGCAATTCGGTTTCAGCTTGACATGTAGGCAAGGAGTAGGTCACGCTTTTGGCGCGACAGATTCTATCAGGCAATCGTCACGTTCTAGAGGAGGAAGGCTATGGCACGCCGTCGATATGGCGGTTACTGGGACGATTACCCGCGCTATCCGAAAACGACGCCCAAACCTGTCGAGGGCGGGATCAAAGCACGCAGCAAATCCGGCAAGTTCGGAGAAACCTGGTGGGCGGCGCGCTGGATCGCCGCGCTGGAACGGCTGGTCGACGCGGCCCGGCTGGGACGTGGCCGATCCTATGCCCGCCAGGGCCAGGTGCTCAATATCGACATCGAGCCGGGCCGCGTTCAGGCGCGCGTCCAGGGCTCGCGCGCGACGCCCTACAAGATTGACATCCAGGTCAAGCCGCTGACCGACGCCGAGTGGAATAGGGTCAGTGATACCATGGCGGAGCAGGCGATCTTCGCGGCCAAGCTCCTGGCGGGCGAGATGCCACAGGACATCGAAGAAGCGTTCGCAGCCGCCAAATTATCACTCTTTCCTGGTGATTCCAGAGACCTGGTCACCTCGTGCTCCTGTCCCGACTGGGCGAACCCCTGTAAACATATAGCAGCAGTCTATTACCTCTTGGGTGAGGAGTTCGACCGGGACCCATTCTTAATTTTCCGCCTGCGGGGTCGCTCGCGCGATGAAATCATGGCGGCACTGCGTGCCCGCCGCGCTGCCGCAGCGCCGGCCTTGCCTGAAGCGCAAGAGGCTGTTGCTCTGGCTCCCACCGAAGCAATTCCGGGAAAACCCCTGGAAGAGGATCTTGAGCATTTCTGGTCCCTTGGCGAAAGCCTGGACGATTTCCACGTTAAGGTAGCTCCGCCTGCAATCGAAGCAGCTCTAATTAAGAGCATGGGGCCGCCACCTTTCTGGAGTGGCTCACAGGACTTTATCGCGACCTTGTCGGCGGTCTATGCGGCTGTGACGCTCAAGGCTGAGGAGTGGGCTTTTGGGGAGAGCGGGGACAATCAGACCGAGAAGCGTGCGGAACAATCGGCTGGCTGAAGTCTCGAAGGATGTAGCGCAAGGCAGTAACTTTCCGGGCCAACTGGAAGTCTCCAATTTGCATCCACGCCTCCATCCCTGCCATTTCCTCTTCCCTATCTGGAGGTTCCTATGGCCCTCGATCCTGCTACAACTGTCGCACCGCGTATCGCGCTTTCCGTTGATCAAGACGACCCGCAGATCTTGCAAGTGGGCGGTCTGGTCCTGGACTGCCAATTGCGGACTGTCTTCAAGGATGGCGAGCCGGTCCTGCTCTCGCCCACGCTATTTCGGCTCCTACGGGTCCTCATGAGCCACCCGCACGAAGTCTTATCCCGCGAGTTTCTGTTCAAGCAAGTCTGGCAGACAGACTACACCGGCGACATGCGGACTTTGGAAGTCCACGTCTGCCTGTTGCGGAAAAAGATCGAGCTTGATCCCCGGCGCCCGCATTACCTGAGAACCAGCCGGGGGAGAGGGTATTGGTTGGGAGAGGGCGACTAAGGCGCTCTGGCTGGACATCGTTTCGGCCGCTGGACGGGCACTCCAACCCGGTAACTGTGCATCATTGCAGAATCATTGCAGAAAGGAGGAATTCCATGTCCAAAAAAGCTTTGCTCGTCGGCATCAACAACTTTGTGCCAGGTATCCCGCCCCTGCGCGGCTGTGTCAACGACACCCAAAATATGCGGGCCCTTTTGCAGAGCCGGTTCGGGTTTGCCCCGGAAGATATCAAGGTGCTGAACGACGCTGATGCTAAATGGACCAATATCAAGGATCACCTTGAAAACTGGCTCATCGCTGGCTCCACCGCCGGGGATGTGCGTATCTTCCACTTCTCCAGCCATGGCACCCAGGTCGCCGACCAGCCCGGCGGCGACGAACCCGATGGCGCCGACGAGGTTGTCGTCCCCTACGACCACGATTGGGACAAGCCGGTACGTGACGATATGCTGAAAGCCATCCTCGACAAGGCCCCAGCCGGAGTTAACTTGACGGTGCTGATGGATTGCTGCCACTCGGGAACGGGGACCCGGCCGCTCAATGCGCGGTATATCGATCCGCCGGTGGATATACAGCGGGCGATAGAGGTTTTGCGCCGCCAGCGTGAAGCGCAGATTTCCGCTCAGGGCACCACTGAATTGGTCCAGGCCTTGCGGAATCTTCCCCAGGATCAGTGGGCCAATATTCTGGTCGAGAAGATTGGTCAGAGTGTCAAGCGCAAGGACGCGATTTCCCCCCAGGCCGCCAGTGACTTGGCCCAGACCTTGCAAAAAACTCCCTCAGATCAGTGGGCCAGCGTGCTTGCCGACAAGATACGAGAGCTTCTCCAGCGCAAGCGCCAGAACCGCTACGGCGTAGTCGATACCAGGGAGAAGGCTATCCTGCTCGCTGCCTGCCGGGATCGGCAGACTGCCGCTGACTCCTACATTGAGGGCACCTACCAGGGTGCATTTACCTTCGGGCTGATCAGGTCTGTGATTGACCTGGGCGCCAACCTGACTTATGATCAGCTTTTCCGGACGACAACCAACAACATCAAGAAATTCGCGAAGTCCGACCAGGACGCTCAACTGGAATGTCCAGATAAGCTCCGCAGCCAGAAGATCTTCCAGCCTCTCACGGTCTGAGCAATAAAAGAACCGCAGATGAACAGAAAAACGCGGATCAAGATCACACAAATCCGCGTTTTTCTGATTATCCGCGGCTCTAGTCGCGGTTGCTTTCCAGTCGGAGCTAACCCGTCGCCAGCCAGTCGATCCCCTCAAAGTAGGAGTCCAGCTCTTCCCAGCTTAGCTCCTGGACCAGGCTCTCCTTCGGGAGCTCGGTGCTTTCAGTCAGGTCTTCGATAAGGTCCAGCAGATAGCCCGTCGTCTCGTTAAGGTGATTGGTCGTCTGCCAGAGTTCGCGGATAGCCTTGCGCAGACGGCGGATCGCCTCGCGCTGCTCGGCCGATTGCCGCTCTAATTCAGTCAGGCGCGCTTCGATATCTTTTTGTGATTTCATTTTCCACTCCCCTGGCCACGGAATATTTTGCCGCCGGGACGTTATCAAGTATAACCGCACACCACTGACTGCCGCAGTCATTTCGGCAGTCAGAGGTCGGCCGTCGGCGGTCGTAGTAGTCGCAGTTCGTCCTGGACAGTCTGGATCAACGCTTCGGTTTTAAGTTGCGGCAAGGTATAGCATGGGCCGTCGAGTGCGTTCGCCAAAGCCTGCGCCAGGCCCCGGTCGAATGCGGGCGGTTCCATGTTGATGACGATTGAACGCACGCCTCGTTGATGGATCAACTCAGCAATGCGCAGCGCCTCCTCGTGGGGGGAGAGCTCGCCCGTCATGCCGACGTTGCCTGCCCCATCCGTCAGCAAAATCATCAGGGGCATGGCTTCGGGCTCCTTGCGCAGTGCGTGCACGAACTGCTTGTAGGCCAGTAGCAGGCCGTGGGCCAATGGCGTCTTGCCCCCCACCGGAATGTCCTGGAGTAAAGTCCGTGCCCGCTCCACGCTCGCCGTAAACGGCAAAACCAGGCGCGCATCCTGGCCGCGAAACGTTACCAACCCAACGCGGTCGCGGCGTTGGTAAGCATCCACCAACAGCGATAACACCGCGCCCTTGGTGGCCGCCATCCGCTCGGCCGCCGCCATAGACCAACTGGCGTCCACGACAAACAGAATCAGGTTCGCCGCACGCCCGACCCGCACTTTACGCTGCAAATCTTGCGACGTGATGGCAAAGGCGAGGCCGTCGCGCCGCCGTCGACGCTGGAAGGGTGCCGCCTGGCGCAAGGTCGCGTCCAGGGCGATGTCATCGTAGCGGTCGCCGGCGGGCCGGGCGCGAATGTAGCGCCCACGTTTGCGATCCGTGCGCGTCATGCTACGCTTGCCACCCAACTGCCGCACCATCCGGTCCAGCGGTGTCTGCAAACGCCGTGGCTGGAAGACTGGGCCGGTTGGGACCGGTTGGCCGGGCTCCTGGCGCGCCGCAGTGGCATCGCGGGGTGGCTGGCGGTCAGACGACGGCGTAGCCAGATGCGAATACCCGCTCGTACTCGCCTCTGTCGTTATATCTTTTTTTTTACGCCAGCGTACTGCGTTTCGGCCGCCTGGCCCTGGCCCGGGATGGGCCGGCGCTCCGTGCGCGCCTCGGCCAGCCGCTCCTGCAACTCGCTCACCTGCATCTCGGCTTCCTGGAACGGTTGGCGCTTCAGACGATGAGGTAACGCCAGCTCAGCCGAGAGTAAAATATCTTCGTCGGTCAGCTCGGATCGGCCTTGAAAAGCTGCGTGCGCCTGGGCCGCTTTCAGGATGACAATGTCGGCCCTGTGACCATCTACGTGAAACTCGCTCGTCAGTTGCGCGATCGTGTACAGGTCGCGCACGCTGTAGGAAACTTCGGGCAAGAGGTCACGCGCCCGGGCAATTTCCTCGGACAGGTGCCGCTCGTGCGGCTCCCACTCCGCCCGGAATCCCTCTGGGTCCTGCTCGAACTGAACGCGCCGCTCCAGGATCGCCACCCGCGCCTCGGGCTCCTGGATGCCCCGGATCTCGACGCACAGGCTGAAGCGGTCCAGCAATTGGGGCCGCAACTCCCCCTCTTCTGGGTTCATCGTCCCGACAAGGATGAACCGCGCCGGGTGTGAAAAGGAAATTCCTTCCCGCTCAACTACGTTTACCCCCATCGCCGCCGAATCCAGCAACAGGTCCACCACGTGGTCATCCAGGAGATTGACCTCGTCGACGTAGAGCAGGCCGCGATTGGCCGCCGCGAGCACTCCGGGCTCAAAATGCCGCTCGCCTTTTTTGATCGCCAGCTCGATGTCCAGCGTGCCGACCACCCGGTCCTCGGTGGCGCTAATAGGCAGATTGACAAAACGGGTGCGGCGCCAGGCCACCGGCAACGATTCTCCCCGCTCGCACCGCTCGCGGCACAGATCGCATAAGGCTTGAGGCTGAGCCGGGTCACAGGCAAACGCGCAATCGGCGACGATTTCGATTTCAGGCAGCAACGCCGCCAGAGCGCGGGCGGCCGTGCTCTTGCCCGTGCCGCGTTCACCCCGGATGAGCACACCACCGATGGCCGGACTGATGGCATTCAGGATAAGCGCACGTTTCATGCGCTCCTGTCCTACGATAGCCGTAAATGGAAAAATGGCTGGCATCTGCTGCAACTCTTACCGGCGCTTCTCGCGTAGCGCGGCAGGACCCTGGTCCTGCCGCGGCGGGAAAGTGGAATATCTTTGCAACCTGTCTCAATTATACCCTGAAGATCGGGAAAAGGCAAAGGAATATTGTGCAAGAACGATCAAGTTATGGGGACAAACTCGAACCTTATTGCCCGACCAAACCATCAAATTGACGATTTGGTCGCGGCCGTCCCGAGCTGTGGTTTGGACTCCTCGCCGAATTTGACTACAATGAGAAAGGTGACATTCTGGTAGGTAGAAGGATTTCAGCAATTTGCTCACTCACGGATGAGAAAGCAACCGGTCGTTGTATGGTTGTTGTCGAACAACAACGGCCTTGAGAGAGTGGTGGTCAGCCCTGTCCACCCATTCCAGTGAATAACCCAACCCGGTTTCCCGTCGGATCCGTAAAGAAACCGAACCAGCCTATGTTGGGGATCTCCGTTTTGGGTACGAGGATCTTGCCGCCCAAGGACTGGGCCTTGGCAAGTGTGGCTTCAATGTCGTCGGTTTGGATGTAGACGAACACATCGCCCGGTTTCGTCATTTGGCCGTCAACCGGATTAAACCCGCCGCCGGGTCCAGGCGGCGCCTCGAAGGTAACGTAGTTCATCTGGGGCACGTATTCAGTTTTCCAGCCGAAGAGGTCGGCGTAGAATTTGGCCGCAGCCTGGAGATCGCTGGCCGAGAATTCAATATGTACGATGGGGTGGTTTGCCATGGGATATCCTCCTTTGTGTGTACAGGTCGTAGCGTTGCCTGGATAGAAACGAGCTGTGGACGGAAGCTCCCTCATCCGTGAGGTTTAGTAAGTGTAGTACAAATGTTCTAATCAGTCAACTCCGATTTGACTGAATAGGGTGACGGCGTAGATAATTTACCTGTCACCTCGGCTCACAGATGCAAGTAACAAGACATGAGTGAAACCATTCTCGTCGCTGGCGCCACCGGCACTCGCATGCCGTTGGGCTCCAGGAGGCAGAGATGATCGTCGTCACCGGTGCATCCGGATACCTGGGCAGTCACATCGTCAAGCGGCTGGCCAAAATGGGTAGGCCCGTGCGGGCACTCGTGCGTAGCCGCCGCTGGGCAGAGAAGGAAGGGCGGCTGAAGGGCCTCGCCTTGGAGTGGGCCGAGGCGGACGTCACGCGCCCGGAGACGCTCCGCCCGGCAATGCAGGGCGTGACGGCTGGTGTCCACACGGTCGCGATTGCCATCGAGAAGGGCGAGCGCACATACGAGACGATCAACTACCAGGGCACAGTCAACGTCGTCGAAGCCGCCAAGGCGGCTGGTGTCCGGCGGTTTGTCAACATATCCCAGTTGGGGGCAGACTCGAGTTTGCCATATCGCTTCCTGGCGTCAAAGGGCAAAGCGCAAGAGTATATCGCCGCGTCGGGCCTGGATTGGACGGCGTTCCGCCCTTCGGTGATCTGGGGACCGGAGGATGAGTTCGCCAATACCTTTGCGCGGCTGGTGCCTCTGACTCCGATCTTCTTTCCCATCGTCGGGGATGAGAACTCAAAGTTTCAGCCTGTGTGGGTAGAAGACGTGGTCACGTGCATCGTGAAGGCCCTTGACGATCCGGGGACGATCTGCAAAGAATACGAACTCGGAGGGCCGGAGGTGTTGACCCTGGAAGAGATCGAGCGGCGCACGCTGAAAGCACTTGGCGCGCGGCGGCTGATGGTGCGCTTTCCTATGCCGCTGTTGCGAATCGTGGTCAGCCTGATGGAGGCACTGCTGCCAGCGCCGCCGGTCACGCGCAGCTTGCTTGAATTGCTGGCTGTAAGCAACGTGCCGACGACGAACGCTATTCTCCAATTCGTGTCTGATCCGCGCCCTTTCAGGCCGGAGAACGCCGCGGCGTAGATGCGACAGTTTCGCGT